>JAYVKT010000572.1:0-3548 GCA_043768195.1 Chitinophagaceae bacterium
TTCGCAATTAAATTCTGACGAATTTCTTCTTTAATGCTTTTGGGTTGATAACCTGAAGCTTTTAGTTCGCCTAGTGTTTTTATTTTTTTGATGTTCATAGCCGGTAAGTCGGGAAGACGGTAAGCCTTCTCTTTTTTATTCTACACAAAATCTTCTGATTCCGTTTTTAATTAATGGGACATTGAAGTTTATCAGAAACCCTATATTGTTTTTTGTAAGCTTAAGATGGCTCATTATTTGAGCCTGCCATAAACTATTAACTGTATCAACAGCTTTTAATTCGCAAATTATTCTGTCATCAACTAAAACATCCATTCTCAATCCTTCATCAAATTCCAGTCCATCATAAAATACAGGCAGCTTAACTTGTCTTAGATATTTTATTCCTTTTTTGGCTAATTCATGACAAAAGCAAACCTCATAAATTTTTTCAAGAAGTCCGGGGCCTAGTTCTTTATGTACTTTGTAAGCACAATCAACAATTTCTTTACATAACCATTCGTCATATTCTGTTAGCTGATACATAGTTCGAATATTTTTTTATCCTTACCGTCTTATCGTCTTCCCGGCAAAATTTAGTAAACCGTTTTCCTTTTCCCACTTTCAAAATCCTTAAATATAAAGGCCCCCAATTTATCTAATGATGCAAAGAAGGCTTTTCCATTATTCATCTCTGTAAACTCCTGCACAAATTTTTGTAAATAAGGATCAGTGGCAATCATAAAAGTAGTAATAGGGATTTTTAATTTCTTACATTGAGCTGCCAGGTTAATGCAGCGGTTCACTACTTTTCTATCTAAGCCAAAACTATTTTTATAATATCGTTTACCAATCTTCAGGCAAGTGGGTTTGCCATCAGTAATCATAAATATCTGCTTGTTCGGATTTTTTCTTCGGCGCAAAATATCCATGGCTAATTCTAAACCGGCAACGGTGTTGGTGTGATAAGGGCCGACCTGCAAGTAGGGGAGGTCTTTTACTTCAATAGGCCAGGCATCATTACCAAACACTACTATATCCAATGTGTCTTTCGGGTATCTTGTTTTTATTAATTCACTAAGTGCCATCGCCACTTTTTTGGCGGGAGTAATTCTATCCTCACCGTATAAAATCATGGAGTGAGAAATATCAATCATCAGCACAGTAGATGTTTGTGCTTTGAAATCGGTTTCCCTTATGCTCAGGTCATCTTCCTGCATCCGGAAACTATCTATACCATGATTGATTTGTGCATTGCGGATGCTTTCTGTAAAATCAATTTGCTCCAGCATGTCACCAAACTGAAACTGCCGGGTGTCTGGATTCAATTCATCACCTTGCCCCGGTTTGAAACTATGATGGTCGCCTTGTTTTGTTTTCTTCAGCTTACCAAAAATTTCTTCCAGACTGCTTCTTCTGATACCCTGTTCTGTTTTCGGTGTAATTTTTATTTCTCCCTGTTCATTGTTATCGGTCAGGTAGCCTTTTTCTTTTAGCTCATCAATAAAATCTCCCATACCATATTCATCGTCTGTCAGTTTGTATTGTTTGTCTAATTCATTCATCCATTGCATTGCCTCTCCCACATCACCACTGGTGTAGGTGAGTAGCTGCATAAAAAGATCAAGCAGTTGTTGAAACTTACTTTTTCCTTCGCTGTCTGCATCAAATTTGGTGAAATGAAATCCTGTCATCAGGTGTACAATTTACGACAAATCCTCTGTCGCCGGTTTCATCTTATAACAACTTAAAAGAGTATTAGTTTAAAATAAAAAACCCTCCTTGTGCAGGAGGGCTTTTATATCTTATTACAAAAAATTACTTCTGTTTTCCGGTATCTTTTCCTTTTATACTGTCAGGATTTACAGTATTCGTTATTGTTGTAGGCCCTTCTGTAGCTGGCTTTACCTGTGTTTGCGGAGCATATCTTGCTTCCACTGCATTTAAAACTTCTATCATCAATTCATTAATCTGAAATTCTGTTGTTAATGACTTAAACATGGGATCATCAACAGATACACCGGTTTGTGTCATCACAGGTTTGGTGCCGCCATTTAAAGAAGTATAATAGGCCTGTTGTTGTGTAAGATCTTTGCGAACAGCCAACCTGATTTTTTCAGCCATTTCAGCCTTACCTGCTTTGTAACATGCTTCCAGATAAATCAACGCTGTCTGGTTGTGTCCATTATAGCGGCTCGCCATTGCATATGGCAGGTTTTCAGGGTGAATGCCGTTCTCTACTTTGTCAAGTAATTTTACAGCATCTTCTTTTCTTCCTGCATCAGCCAGGTTGCCGGCTGCTTCAGCATAAAGGGCCCTGAGGTTTAGAATATGCCGGCGATTTTCTTCATCAAAATAAACGCCTTTCTTATCGGCTCCGCCAAATTCATATTTTGTCATCAGGTTTTTGAACATCGAATCGCTGTTGTTCTCTCTTATGGAAGTGCCACCCATTCGAAGTTGACGGAGTGATTGATCCGTTACCCAATTAACCTGGGGTTGCTTTAATGCTACTGGCACAAATCGGTAGGACATACCATCTTTTCGCAGGTATTGCCCAAAACCTAATTCTCCAAACGCTGAAGTAAAATAGATTGGGCGTTTCCAATCGGTAGTTGCGATTATAGCCAATATGGCCAGATCATTCCGGTAGAGATAGCTTTTGTTGGAAGGGATTTCAAAATTAACCACATCCAGTACACTGTCGGTTGGGTTAACTGTTCCATTTTTTCTTACAAGGTCTTTATCAACTTTTACTGAAAACTTCCTTACCGGAAAATTGTCTTCGTATTTCGACGACCTGAACACCTGCAGGGCAGTATCAATATCATTATAATATGATTGGTTGATATTATTATCGGCCTGGAAAGCAAGATAGGCTCTCTTTTCCCCCTGAATTTCTTCAGGAGTAAATATTACATCTAACGAATCAGCCTCATTTATTTTATACCTGAGCTGGTTTATATACCAGTCAATACCTAACAGGCTGTTATTAATAACACGGATATCCGGACGTACACCTTCTACTTCCTGTGCATACCAAAGCGGATAGGTATCATTGTCGCCAAATGTAAAAATGACAGCATTAGGGGCACAGCTTTCTAAATATGCCTTCGCCATATCCGGAGCTGTTGTCTTGCGGCTGCGGTCATGGTCATCCCACTCTTGTTGCGCCATTAACAACGGCACGGCCAGGCAAGCCACAGTTGTTACAAGATTTAATGTCCGTTCATTTTCCCCGCCAGATGATACTGCCCTGCCGAGATAAGTTACACCTGCTGTAACGGCTGCATATAACGCAGCAGCAAAAAGACTACCTATTATTCCACCACCACTCATGGCGGTAATAACGAAAGTAAGAATGCCCCCGCCTATCAGCATATTTTTAAATGTTAGCAGATCCTTTTTCTGTTTTGCCATTTTTACAAAAGCAACAACAGCTAACCCAATCCAGATAGCAAAGGCATAGAATGAACCAACATAGGCATAGTCCCGTTCACGGGGCTGATTACCCGGCTGGTTCAGGTAAAGCACAACGGCTACACCTGTCATAAAAAACAGCAGGAAAT
>JAYVKT010000573.1:0-2772 GCA_043768195.1 Chitinophagaceae bacterium
ACTACTTTAAAGGAAATGGCAGTGAAACTTGGCTATGTAACGCCGGAGCAGTTTGATGAATGGGTGAAACCGGCAGATATGGTAGGTAAACTTTAATCATTAGACCTATATTATCCGATGGTAAAATCCCTATCGTAAAAAAGGAAGAATTAACGTTTCTTCTTCTCTTTATTGCGTAAAATTTGCAAAGAAGATAGTTTTTTTGCTACCTTAACAGTAGCATTAATCCAAACCCTTTTAAAAAACCCAAAAATCCCAGTCTATGAAAAGTGTCGGCCAACCATCAAATTACTTTTCTCCTGATTCACCAAAAGCTTCCAAACAAGAACCCGCCGCTAAAGCAGCGGAACAATCACCTTATTTAAAAGCAGTTCTTTCTGAGAGAGGAACATCCGCCCCTGCAAAAGTTTTGTCTATGGCAAATTCCAGCATGGCCGCAGCATTGCGCTACATAGCTAACAGCAGTAAG
Source organism: Chitinophagaceae bacterium (assembly GCA_043768195.1). GTDB lineage: Bacteria > Bacteroidota > Bacteroidia > Chitinophagales > Chitinophagaceae > JJ008. The sequence goes on from JAYVKT010000573.1 coordinate 470, forward strand.
CAAGCTGTGCCGGGAAAACTGATAACACCAGCCTGGTAAAATATTTTCTGTAACCCTTGAGCATTACCCTAAAAAAAGCCCCCTAAGTTGGGGGCTTTCTTTTTAGGACTAGTCACATCCTCATTCCTCTATACAGTACTTATTGCTTAATGAATTTTTCAATCTGTAGTTCAATATCATATCCGTTGTAAAGTTTTAGCAGATACGTTCCCGGTCTCAGGTCAGCCACATCTACGCTAAAGTCATTACGAAAACTTGTTGCTTCTTTCAGCATACGGCCGTTAATATCACATATCTGCACAAGCAATGGTTTGCGGAGTTCTTTCTTACCATGTACATAAATAGTAGTGGTAACAGGATTGGGGAAAATCTGTATCAGATCTTTTACAATCGGCGGGCCGCTTCTTGGGTTATCATTTAACGGAAGTGTAAGTAGTGTGTTGTAACTCAGCCGAAGCACTTTTCCTCCATCTCTTGTTGGGCTGTTGCCACCACTAAAACCTCCTGTTGGCCCTGAAGTAGATCCGGTACTATCCATTATTACCCAAAAAATACCACTATTGGGAATTGGGTTAATGGCGACATCCCTTACCCTCCAGCTATGCAGTAATGGAAAGGTATCTACCGTGTTGGTAGAAGAAGAACTATCCACAAAATCACCGGTTGATTTTAATTTCAGGCGGTACATGCCATATTTTAAAGATGTAACTAATAAAGAATTTTTCCACCCGGGTATGTTGCCCTTGTATATATCTATACTTGAAGGTGCAATAGTTCCCCAGGTAAAAATATTGGAACCATCTGCCGGAATAGCAGAAGCAGCCCAGTTGAATGTAGCAAACAATGGCCGCTGCATATTATTTGTAGTAGCCCATGTATTTTCCGGATAGTTTATCAATGAACTTGCCAGCCTGTCATTATTAGCAAATGCATCTAAGGAAGAATAATTATTATCAACACCCATTCCAGCTACTTTCGGCCATCCATAATTAGTAGCCGGCAACACATTATTGATTTCATCGTCTGATTTATCACCATGTTCAGAACTGTACAGCCGCCATGTGCCGTTCACATTTCCCCAAACGATGCCCTGCGCATTGCGATGCCCAAAACTATACACTGGTGTTTTCAAAACACTAAAGGCAGCAACGCTGTGGTAATAAGGGTTATCATTGGGGATCCATTGTCTCCATGTATTATAATCATGCGACACACCAAACGAAAGGTCACCGTCTGGTTCGGTATTCAATCGTAAAATTTTGCCTTCACAAGTATCAATTGTTTGTGCATGGTTAGTCCTGGTATCGTTATTAAACTGGCCTGCACCCATATCCCCGATGGTATAATACAATCTATATTTATTATCTGCACCTTCAGTAAAAGGGCTGATAGTTAATCTTCCTGAATTATGATCATTACTGCCGGGCAAGTTTGATATAACTGTATCCATTATAGTAAGGGTATCCCGAAAGGGAAAGCTTGTGGGATTTCCTGCATCTGCAGCAAAGTAAAAACGGCAACGAACAATTTTTGTTTTGAATATACATGGGGCACCAGTGCTGCCATTGGGGCATGTTTGTTTTTTATACACATAGGAGAGATAAACCCACCTTTTATTTATATCGGTCATAAAATCAGGATGGATAGCCAGGCCTTGCATACCGCCTTGTGGCCAGCGGTTTGATGATCTGTCAAAATTTATTTCGCCTGCTCCCAACGGAATCTTTAATACCTGCTGCGGTGCAACATCTTTTTGTGCCCCGGTTCTTGAAGAGCTAATCCTTACCACCCGATACCCTCTTGCTTCTGTTATCCATAATGAATCGTCGGGTCCGTAAGTAATTTCCCACGGGTAGCCAAGATTTTTTCCAACGGTATCCATAGTAAAAAGTATGGTAGTAGAATCAATAACCTGTGCGTTGGCTTTAAAGGTGACGGACAAGAATAATGAGATGAAAAAAATGAAGTGGTTTTTTTTCATAGAAACGGATTTATAGTTTAAAAGTACCCCGATAAAAATTTATTGTCAATAGTGCTTTATGCAAGTAAAAGCCTCGGGGACTTTAATAGGCTGCTATGCATATATTCCTATTGACATTGGACAACCCTTAATTTAATTTTATATCTGCAAGCCCGGCCTGAGAGAAATATCGCAAACCCGATTTTGTGAAAACTAATATCCGTCTATGAATCTATTTCTACCAACACTTACTGGTGGGGTCAGACTATCTGTATTTATTTGCTGCCTTCTTTTTATTACTAATTCTGCATCTGCACAACCAGTTAATAATAACTGTGCCGCT
>JAYVKT010000574.1:0-2230 GCA_043768195.1 Chitinophagaceae bacterium
GCTTTTTTAAGCTGTTTTCTGCGTGCCAATGTAGTATCGTTAAATTTTGGAGCAAAGGTAAAAAGAAAAATACGCATAAAAAAGAGGAGGCAAAATTAAAAAAGGCATTGCGCCAGAGTGCAATGCCTTTTTTAAGAAAAGCGTTATTTTCACTTCTTTTTCTTCACCCACTTCCCGTAGTAACAGCGTTTATCCGTTTCTACCTGAATAAAATACAGACGTTCCCCAAGACCAAGTTAAACTAAATCGCATAAAATTTTGGGATAAGGACATGAAAATATTGAGGGCAATTGCCCATTCAGTCCAGAAAAACACCCGTTCAAGCAGGAAAAATGACAATTAAATGTTATTTTTTGTAATGGAAAAAAAGAATACCTTATATTCGCCTTTGTAACTTATTAAAGCAAAATATTATGAAAACAACTACATTCTATTACCAAATACGCACCGGAGAATACGCACCGGAGAATACGCACCGGAGAATACTTAAAGGGCTTTTTATCCTGATATTGTATATGTTTAGTACAACACTACATGGGCAGATGATTCAGGGGGCTGATACGGTCTGTTCCCTGACAAATGTTCCTTACCTTTATAATGTACTCCTTGCAGGAAATCACGGGCAAAATTTTCAGATATACGGTCCTGTGATTTTTGATCCGGATAACTTGAGTGCTAATCCTACGGATACCGCACAAATTGCCATTATATGGGCACAACCTCTTCTCGGGAATCCCAATGCTGAAATTGTATTCACTTATACGAATCTATTGGGGCAACAGGAGTTTGATACTTTTATGGTTTATATCGCACCTCAGCCCAATCCGGTTATCATTAGTAATATAAGCCAAATGTGTATTAAGCATTTGGATGTAGAAGATTGTTATATGGTATGCCTCAATGAGCCTATTTTATTTACGGTGCAGGATACCTTGGGGAGTACTTTTCTATGGGATACCGATAACGCAACCCTTATTTCAGATGGGAATAATGGGGATAGCGTATGGATTAGTTGGGGGGTAACGGGTGAAACGGATTTAACGGTAACTTCTATCAGTTCCTATGGCTGTTACGGAAGTGAAAGCATTTGCATTGAGGTGTTAACGAAACCTTTGGCGGTAATTTCTACTCCCCCTAATCCGGCAGTCCCTCAAATAGAGGGAGATACATTATACTATTGTGCTAATCAGCCGGTGGCGTTTTCGGGGATATTATCCTCTTCTCCTCCCTCTTCACCGATTGTTAATTATCACTGGGACTTCGGAGACGGTAGCATCGCCTCAGGTCCTCAATACCCTCAAGTAACGCATTTATATACCGCCGGAACCTACCCTGTACAATTTATAGTTCAAAATATGTGTGGATGTTCAGATACAACCTTTTTAGTAGTGATTATATCCGCCTTGCTTGCTCCCGATATATTTTGTGTTGGGAGTGTATGCGCTCAGGATACCGCAAGTTATCAGACTTCTTTTCAGTGTAACGGGATTTCTACTCCTTATAATTGGTATATTGAGCCTACCGGAAGCGGAACGATTATTCAACCTATAGTTCAACCGACTAATAGCAGTTCGGTTCAGGTTGTTTGGGGGAATGGGGTTCAGGGGGTAGGCTATTTATACCTTTCCGTGGATAGTGCTTGTGCGAATGCCTGCCCTTTTCCGGCTTATGCTACAATTCCGGTTATTCCTGATACGCTGACAATTATCGGTTCGACTTTGGTGTGCTGGAATTCTATGAATCTCTACAGCCTTCCGGCTTTACCGGTGAGTTATTCATGGTGGATAGACCCCTCCATTACCGGTGCTAGTCTCACAGGGAATCCCTCAACGAATGAGGTAAGTTTATATGTCGGAAATCCGGTTAGTGTTCCGATTATTCCCTTACATGTGCAATACCATAGCCTTATATCGGCATGTGAGCAGGGGTGTGGGGGAGAAAGCGTGATATTGATAAAACACCTGCCTACTTTTAGCATTACCGGACCTTCTGAAACTTGTTTGAATGCCTCGGTTACCGTTCAGGGGCAATCGGGTTGTACTTGGCAGATACTGAATGAGGACGGGAGTATTTTGGGTACGTTTAATCCCGGCTTTGGAAATAGTATTACTTTTTCACCGGCAAATTATAGCAATCAATTGGGTACGCTGCCGACAACGATTACGGTTACGGCGGCGAATCCGAATGCTTATTGTAATGTAGCGTCCTTAGAAATTACCGTGATTCCGCC
>JAYVKT010000575.1:0-23479 GCA_043768195.1 Chitinophagaceae bacterium
CTTTCCTCTTTTAGTATGCTATAACTGATGTATCCCTATCCCCCTGTAAGCAGTAACAGCTAAAACTTATAGGGGATTTATTGTTACATTTATTATACAGTTACCTCTTAACCAGCAATAATGAAATCATTTGTAAAAATATTCCTGCTCTGTTTGCTACCTGCATTCTCAATGGCCCAAAAAGACCCTACCTGGGGATATGTAACCGCTCAGCAAGCCGATAGCCTGAAACGTTCGTTATTAACTGAAAAAAATGATACACTAAAGTTGGCGGCCTACCGCAGCCTGGGTTTTTATTACCAGGATATTAAACGGGACAGCGGGGTATATTTTCATGAACAGCAATTGGCGTTGGCCAAAAAATTAAATAGGAGATTATGGCAAGCCGATGCATACAGTCAGGCGGCGTATGTCTTAAACGGTTTAGGCAATCTCATGAAATCCTATGAATATTTTTCAGAAGCGATGAAACTTGCGGGTGATGAAAAAAATGAATCCGATAATTGGCGGCCATGGACCTTTTCAAATTCAGAAAATAGTCATGATGCCCGAATTTCCATTTTAGGTATGAACTACCAGATGATGGGAAATTTATGGAATAATATGGGTGAAATTGAAAAATATAAAGCCTCTTTACAGGAGGCATTGAAACTTGGGGAGTCCATCAATAACGGTAAGATAATATATATTGCAAGTAGAGGGCTTGCCTTTGTAATGTCCCCCGATTCAGCCCTTTTATTTCTCAAAAAAAGCATTGAAACAGGCGCTAAAGCAGGCTTTAACAGAGTTGGCTTTTCCTATTTGTTTATTGCACGGGTTTATGGGCAAAAAGGGATGTGGGATTCTGCTATAATTAATACACATAAGGCAATTGCAAGATTTTGGACAGATAAAGAACTCATTGGATTGCCATTAGCTTACAATGGACTTTCTGGTATATTCCTTGGGCAGAATAATAAAGATTCAAGCCTTTTTTATGCAAAAAAGACAATTGAAACAGCCCAACTGATTGGCACAGCTGATGCTGAGCTTGTGGGTTCCTATATAAGACTTTCTAATGTGTATAATTTAAATAATGATAAAGATAATGCCTACCAATATGAAAGCTTAGCGTATAAACTAAATGACAGTTTAAAAAATGCCAGGATAACAAATCTTACTAATTATCAAAAATTCGCTTTCAATGAACAACTTCGTTTAAAAAAACTGGATGAAGAAAAAACAGCTTATGCAAATAAAATGAATATGCTTGGTTTGATTGCTCTACTCGGAGGTATTCTGTTGGTGGCAATCATTCTATTCCGCAACAACCGCCAAAAACAAAAGGCCAATAAAGTTTTAGAATCAACGCTTACCAATTTAAAATCCACCCAATCACAACTTGTCCAATCAGAAAAAATGGCCAGCCTTGGAGAACTCACCGCAGGTATTGCCCATGAAATACAAAACCCGTTAAACTTCGTTAATAATTTTTCGGAAGTGAATACAGAACTCATTGACGAGATGCAACAAGAAATGGACAAAGGAAATTTGGCTGATGCAAAAGCAATTTCAAATGATATAAAAGAAAACGAACAGAAAATAAACCATCACGGCAAAAGAGCTGATGCTATTGTAAAAGGAATGCTGCAACACTCCAGTAGCGGTAGTGGTAAAAAAGAACCGACCGACATTAATAAACTGGCAGATGAATATTTGCGGTTGGCCTATCATGGTCTACGGGCAAAAGACAAATCTTTCAATGCTACCATGAAAACGGATTACGATGAAAGCATTGGCAACATCAGCATCATTCCGCAGGATATGGGAAGGGTGATTTTGAATTTGATTACCAATGCTTTCTACGTTGTCAACGAAAAGAAGAAAAGCCCCCATCCCCTAAAGGGGGGGGAAGACCTGCTTACCGAACTGGCAAGCTATGAACCTGTAGTGACTGTATCAACTAAAAGACTCGGCTCCCCTTTAGGGGATGGGGGCAAGATTGAAATAAAAGTTGCTGACAACGGAAACGGCATTCCTCAAAAAGTATTAGACAAAATCTTTCAACCCTTCTTTACTACCAAACCAACCGGCCAGGGAACAGGTTTGGGCTTATCATTAAGCTATGATATTGTAAAAGCACATGGTGGTGAATTGAAAGTGGTGACGAAGGAAGGTGAAGGGAGTGAGTTTATTATTTTATTGCCGGGTTGATATAGGCCATGCCAATGGCACTCAGTTCGCATCATTGACTTGCACCGGAATAAATTCCGGTGTTACAAGATGTACCGAGCCTACGGCTCTGAAGTATGAAAGGAAAAAGAGTGTTATAGTAAACCAGAGGCGTAGCCCCGATTGTATATTGTAATTCCGCCAGAGGCGGGAGACTTCAGTCCGTTGTAAAGAAAAGTAGCAATATAAGCTGAGAGCCATAGACTCAAAACTATGTTAACTCCACTGGTCTTTATCAAAATCTAACATGGCTGTCCTTAGCGGGGTAGTCGTTTTTGTTTCCGGATACATAGCCGAAAGTTCCTTACGGGTTATTTTTAACTCATTTAGTTTTTGTATCCTTTTTCTTTCAATAATAATTCCGGTGCTCATCGCTACCGATGAAATAGTGGCTACCAGAAAATAAATCAGGAACGTATCGTCCACATTTGGGGTTTTGAAAACATAATACATCAGGTAAATAATAGTATAACATCCATAGGCAAAAAGAAGCGAGGCGGCCATTACGGCTTTGCCTGTTCCTTTTTGATTTACAATCGCAATTTTTGTGTAGTGTGCAAAAAAGCGAAGGCTGAAACCAAAAACAATAAGCAGTGCAGGGCCAAGAAAAATGGTAACGGCTTCTGTATTAAAGCCAACCGCCAGCACCACACCCAGTTCAAATAACATCACTGCAGCTATAGTAATGTTCATTTTTCTGGTAAGAGATGCAGAAGTGCTGAAGTAGGTTAAGAAAAGCAGCATCAACGGGGCGTCCAGCAGATTATTACAAATATTCCAGTTATCTATTAGTCCATCACTTGCAGTAATGTATCCTTCTGTCAGCAGGTTATAAACAAATACTATGATGTAGTAGGCGACTAACGCCGGAAAGCTTTTGTATGTTCCCAACCGGAAAATCAGCAGGAAAAAAATTGGTAAAAAAAGGGCTATGGATGAAATTAAGCCCATTGTAGAATTCCAGGTCATGCTCTATTGGTTTTTTAGGATAAGAATTTTTTTCGCAGACACCGCCTGGTTGCGGTCTCGTCTTCTTATAAACGGAATTTATATACACATAGTGCTTAAGATTAATAGTTTATCCTAAAATTCAGTAAAACTGAGATGCCTGTCAGTAATATTACGGAAATGGCTTTCGAGGGTTTTTATGCTATCTTTCTGTTATGATACGATTACAGATTTGTATTGGTTTGTTTTTAAGTATTTCAGGGTTTTCTCAACCCCTTCCTCCTGCGAAACCAATCGTTGGAAAAACCACCGGTTCATTACCCTATCTCGAATATGGTTTGGGGGTTGACAGGCTTGGCGGAGCAAAAATGACTTACCTCGATACCAATATTGTGGTAAAAGTAGTTGACAGTACAATTGGTAACTATAAAGTGCAATTATCAGCAAACCACTTTGCCTACTTACCCAAATCTAATTTTAAGAGAGACAGTACCATTAAAATTCAATCCTACTACCTCACAAACAGCTGGATGGTAAATGGAGATGATAAATATGATTATGTAATGGTGGCCCTTGATGAAAAACTACCCTATCGCAGTATGCAGCAAATTAATCCCTCAAAGATTGTGGTAGATATTTTTGGTGCTACCAGCAATACTAACTGGATTACACAACGATTATCTGCAAAAGAGGTCAACAATGTTTATCATGAACAAATTGAAGATGATGTGTTCAGGGTTACCATTGAGTTAAAACACCGGCAGCATTGGGGTTATAGTATTTATTACCGTGACAAGAGGCTGGTAATAAAAATAAAACGACAGCCCGAAAATTTAAGCCTTGAAAATATGAAAGTAGCAGTGGATGCGGGGCATGGAGGCGATAATAATGGGGCATCGGGAACAAAGACAGGTATTTTAGAAAAAAAATATACGCTGCTTATTGCCAAACAACTGGAAAGGGTATTGAGTGAAAAAGAGGCCACTGTATTTATGACAAGAACAAAAGATACCGCCATTGGAATGGTAGAAAGAACAGAAATGATTAAAAAAGAAGATCCCGATTTCCTTATCAGCATCCACCTTAATTCGTCGGTAAAGGATAGTGTAAAAGGCGTAAGTACTTATTACCGGTATATCGGTTTCAGGCCACTAACACAATATATACAGGAAAGTATGCTGAAACTTGGGCTGAATGATTTTGGAAATATTGGTAGTTTCAATTTTGCATTGAGCGGCCCGACAGATTATCCCAATTGTTTGGTAGAAGTGGCTTTTCTCAGTAATAAAGAAGATGAACAACTGATTCTTGATCCCGAATTTCATAAAGCGGTAGCCACACAAATTGCAGAGGGTATAAAGGAATGGCTGAAAGCCTGTAAAGAAGATGATTAATATTCCGGAAACGGCTCACCCCGGTGGCAGGTATTGCAATGCACCGTATTCAAATATTCTGGCCGGTCGTTTTTATTGTAGTGAAAATTCTTTTTATTGATATCAATAACCATCCGCATCATTTTCCTTGCTTCTTCTTTCATAGGCTCGGCATCAGACACATAATCTAAGCTATCAGCAATGTTTTTCACAGGCACATGACAGAAACTGCATTTTACACCCAGTGCTACATTATAGGTTTGCATGATGCTGTCTAATTTCTGGTCGCTGATATCTTTGGGCAGCACTTTCAGGTTTCTTTCTTTTTGAAATCCAGGCTTTATTGCCGCTATTCCCAGCAATACAAAAAGGGAGAGGGCAGCAAAGACGGCTATTTTATTTTTATGCAACATTACTTACAGACGGGTTTTTATTTATGAAAGTGGCATCGCCGGATAATTTTTACCAGCACGGCCTAAGCCTGCTTTCAATCCTGAAAATACAAATTACCCACCGTTTCCGCCCTTAGTAAATGACGAAAGGCCATCTTGGCTACATTTGAGGTAATAAAATTTATACCATCAGTAATCTTGTAAAAGAATTTAATGACTACTGCACAAGAATGAATGATATCATTCTCAGTAAAGACAACCTGGTTATCAAACGCCTCTGGAACCTTGATACCAACACCTACGCCGAAGGCACTCTTGATGTAAAACGAAAGAACTGCTGGGGCTGGTTGTCCGCCGCGGCGGATGCTTCGTTGTGATGATTGTATCAAGTATCACTTAGGCAAAAGCCATGAACTGGGTATTACCACCGACGAGATGTATGAAGTGTTTGCAGTAGCCAATATTGCAGGCGGCACTATCGTTATTCCACACACCCGGCGGGCAGCCGAATACTGGGAGGAACTTGGAATTAAAAATGAATAATTAAGAATTAATAATGAATTTTACCGTGGAAAATTATTAATTTTTCATTCTTAATTATTAATTGATGTCGACAGAAACAGTAGCCCCCGCCCTTACAGCCAAAGATTTTGCCACCGACCAGGAAGTTCGCTGGTGTCCCGGATGTGGTGATTATTCCATTCTTGCACAAGTGCAGAAAGTAATGCCAACGCTGGGCATAGCCAGGGAAAATATTGTGATAGTATCCGGTATCGGTTGCAGCAGCCGCTTTCCATATTATATGAATACGTATGGTATGCACTCCATTCATGGCCGGGCAACAGCAGTGGCGTCTGGATTAAAAGCCAGCCGCCCGGAACTAAGTGTATGGATTGTAACCGGTGACGGTGATGGATTAAGTATTGGGGGTAACCATACTATCCATTTGCTGCGTAGAAATTTTGATGTAAATGTGTTGTTGTTCAATAACCAGATATATGGATTAACAAAAGGACAATACTCACCCACCTCAGAAGAAAATAAAGTAACCAAGAGTACACCGATGGGAAGCATTGACCATCCGTTTAATCCATTGGCATTGGCACTCGGTGCCGATGCAACATTTGTGGCAAGAACAATGGATCGGGATGTTAAACATATGCAGGCAATGCTTATCCGTACCAACCAGCATAAAGGCACTTCTTTCCTGGAGATATACCAGAACTGCAACATCTTTAACGATGGTGCCTTTGAAATATTTACGGAGAAAGGAAGCAAGCCAACAGAAACATTATTCCTGGAGCAGGGCAAACCACTCATCTTTGGACCAGCGGCTGACAAAGGAATTAAATTAGATGGCTTTAAACCGGTGGTGGTTGATTTAAATCTTGGCCACAGTGCAGATGACCTCTGGATACATGATGAACAGGATATTTACAAAGCACAGATACTAACCCGCATCTTCGATGACCCGAAAATTGAAGGTCATTTACCAAGGCCGTTCGGTGTATTCTATCAAACCAACAGAGCTTGTTACGAAGATGTAATGGCCGCACAATTAGAAGAAGCCAAATCAAGAAAACCTGCCGATCTTGATAAGCTGTTGCGGGGAAATGAAGTTTGGACGATAGTGTAACAATCTTTTACTTCTACTCCGGCTTGTCCATCATATGCGAAAACCTTAGCAAAGGAAGGAAATAGTGTCAAAACATATAAAGAAAATGAGGTGGCAACAATCGGTGACGGAAAGTATTTTTTTGTTGATAATCAATGATATATAATTTTTACCCGATAAACTTGGAAATTTAACATACGAAGCCTATGTTTGTCTTAACTTATAAGTTAACTTGATTGTCCAAATACTTTATCTTGAACAACTTCAATTTTCAAAAGTCTCCTACTACACCGTTCAGGTGGAAGGGAAGCCCCTATCCGAATTCCGTGACTTTCAAACCAGGATGCAACAAAATGAGAAAAATAAAAAGCAGGTTGCAGAAATAAACAGATTTATTGAAAATATTGGTAAAAAGCATGGCGCACAAGAACGTTTTTTTAAAAGAGAAGGTTTTGCAGAAAGATTACCTCCGGCAACCTATCGTTTTATTGATAGTGACGGGGAAACAGACTTTGGCTTAAGATTATATTGTGTAAGAATAAGTGAAGAAGTAGTAATTCTTTTGAATGGAGACAGAAAAACGGCACAAAGTCTGAAAGATTGTCCGAATTGTAAACCGCATTTTGATTTTGCCAATAAAATATCTGATGCGATTTACAAGGCAAGAACAAACGAGGAAATTGAAATCGATGGGTTAGATATTTTAATGGATGATGATTTTGTTTTGAGTATTTAAGAACAAACTATATGAAGAAGAAAGTATTAAAAGCAGAGGTGATTCCCGGGTTTGAGGAATCCATTGCGTCGATGCCAGAAAATAGCAAAATTTTTGTTGATAAGTCACTGGAAATTGCTGATTTCATTTTTTGGATAATGGAGCAAAAAGGAATGAAGCAAAAAGACCTTGCTGAAAAATTGGGAAAGAGTGAAGCAGAGATAAGTAAATTCCTTGCAGGAATGCATAATTATACACTTCGATCTATTTCAAAAATTGAAGCTGCTTTAGGTACTACAGTTATTTGCACTCCCAGAACTATAAGAGTGAGTTTCCCGGCAGATAGTATTAAAAGTTCCGAGTATCATATGGTTGAAAAAAAACAGAATATCTATTTTTCGGCTATTCAGTATGATGCTAAAGTGTTTTCTATATCTGGTAAAAATTCAAATCATCCAGAACCAATAGCAATATGACTCCAGAAAGAAAAATTGACGCTGAAAAAATCCAACTGCTCAATATAAGAACCCTTAGTGGTAATATTGACGGAGCAACTGATGCTGATATTAATGCTGTTGTCGGACATCAATTCAATTTTGAATTGCGTACTGGTCTTAATGCGGACGATAACATTATCGGACTTCAGTTAGTAGTAGCTATTGAAGCCAGAGATAAAGATAATAAGCCACTTAATGTAAGGGGCTCATATACACACGAAATTGTTTTTAGAGTTGAAGGCTTGATGGAATTTCTTGATAAAGTTGAATCTGATAATATACCCCGATACAATATTGATGGTGCGTTAGGAAGTACATTAGTGAGCATTGCATATTCAACAGTCAGGGGAATAATTTACACACGAACACAAGGCACTTCTCTTGGCTCTGTCATTCTCCCTGTTATTGATCCAAAAAAATTAATGGGAATATAACAGTATGCCTCAAAGGAGCTTTCTTATTTCAACTCAATGCTACATTCTTCAATTCCTTTTCTGCATTTTCATACACTTTCTTCTCCTTCCGCTTATACCACCATTTGGGCACAGTCTTCTTCATCAGTGTATCAATATTTCGCATACCTATCAGGCTCCAAACGCCTTTTAATTTTCCGGCAAGGGATGGCTGCATGGCACGGAGGCTCATGGCAAAACCGCTTTCTAAATATTCCATGTGGTGCCAGTAACCAGCAGGCATAAATAAAGTATCGCCGGGTTCTAAAATAAAATCAAAACCTTCGGCGAGTTTCAACGCCGGAAATTTTTCATAATCAGGCGAGCCGTTTTGTTCGTAATAGTTAGAAAAATCTGCAAGGCTTAATACTTCAAACGGTTTACGGTAGAGTTTGTGCTGTTCTTTATTGGGAAACATCAGCACTCTTTTTCTGCCACCAAACTGTGTGTGCAGAATGTGGGACAGATCAATATCATAGTGCATATGAGTAATGCTGCCGGCACCACCGGTAAACAGCATCGGGTATTTTTTTACAAAACCCTTCATCAGGTGTTCCGGCCAGGCAAAATCTTTTATCAGTTGCGGAGCATGGTCAAAAATATTGAAGAGAAATATCCGCCACGCAGCAGGGCCACTTTTAATCATATCAATGTATTCGCCAAAGGTCTTGTAGTCATCCGCCGTATTGATGGGGGTATATGCGTCGCTTTTTACATTATTATAGAGCGGTACTTTTTGATCTCCCACCAATTGCTTGAAATAATCCCAGTTCCATTTGGTGTTGGCGGGCCAGTTGTGCGACAGGTTTTTGATGACCACAGGCACACCGGGGCGGTAATAATCTCTTTTAAACACCTCTGGCTCAATCGTATCAAAGGTGGCTACCGGCTTTAACTGCATGACAATTCTTTAATTTTACAAAGATAAGCGGCGGTGAAAATACGAATTGCCGGGTAAATAGTGTTTCCGGCAGTGTATTTGTTAAAACCTTGTATTTTTAAACAGAACTTATAACTGATGTTACTGCATATTCATCCGGAAAACCCTCAGCCACGACTGATAAAACAAGTAGTAGAAAGCCTGCAAAAAGGCGGCATTGTCATCTACCCGACCGATACGGTGTATGGTTTGGGTTGTGATATACTCCAGCACAAAGCAGTGGAACGGATATGCCGGATCAAACAAGTAGATCCTAAGAAAGCACAACTTTCTTTTGTGTGCAGCGACCTTTCACACCTGAGCGATTTTACAAAACCATTATCAACCCCCACTTTTCGTTTGCTGAAAGAATATTTACCCGGCCCCTACACTTTTATTTTACCGGCAAGTAAAATGGTGCCGAAAATATTGCAAAGCAAAAAAGAAACTATCGGTCTTCGCATTCCTGCCAATAATATTGCGATGGCCATTATTAAAGAACTGGGTCGTCCTATTCTCAGTGCATCTTTGCCCGGTGATATGGTAGAAGACTATACCGATCCGGAACTGATGTATGAAAATTTTATGAACGAAGTGGATTATGTAATTGATGGCGGTATTGGCGGTACTGTACCTTCTACTATTATTGATTGCACCGGCATTGAACCGATATTATTAAGGAATGGTTTTGGGGAATGGGGAAAATAATCTACCTATAGTAGTTTCACTCTCTCTATGAAATTCAAATACGCTGTTGCTCTATGTTTAAAGCCTTCTTTTTGTAATAGCTAAAACATGGCTGGCTGAACTGCTTTTAACCGAAAGCTTTTGCGATGGTACTTGCACTGCCCATGTATTTCAATAGCTTTTCGATGTATAGCTGTTCCATACCCTTTGTTCTGGTTCCAGCCATAATTTGGATACTCTGTATGCAGTTCCTGCATATAATCATCCCGGTATGTTTTGGCTAAAATACTGGCCGCAGCAATGGAAGCAAAACGACTATCACCTTTTACAAAACATTGATGCGGTATTTTTTTGTACGGATTAAAACGATTGCCATCTATTAGCAGTAACTCCGGCTTCTTTTTTAATTTATCCAATGCGAGGTGCATGGATTTAAATGAAGCTTTCAGGATGTTTATTTTATCGATTTCCTCATTATCAATACTGGCAACAGCAAAACTGATGGCTGTTGCTTCAATTATTTTTCTTAATTCATTTCTGTCTTTCTCTTTTACCTGCTTACTGTCATTTAGCAACGGATGATTAAAATTGTTGGGCAAAATAACAGCCGCTGCAAACACTGGTCCGGCCAGGCATCCCCGGCCTGCTTCATCACAACCGGCTTCGATAAGTTTGTTTTGATAAAAAGGGTGCAGCATCTGTCTGCAATTTCAGCAATATCATCCAACAAAAATTATTTTAGGCAGGCAATGGCAGCTAATTTTGCAACGCAATGGATTCAGCAAAAAAATATCTCCGCTATACCTGGTTTGTAGTAGTAATGGTTTTCCTGGTTATTCTTGCTGGTGGAGTGGTGCGGATGACGCAAAGCGGCATGGGATGCCCCGACTGGCCTAAATGCTTTGGCCGCTGGATTCCACCAACCAGTGCTGAACAGCTACCTGCAGATCTTGAAAAATATTTAAAGGCACAGGATATTGACCATAGCTTCAACGTATATCACACCTGGATAGAATATATTAACCGTCTGCTGGGAGCATTGCTCGGTGTTTTTATTTTTATTCATTTTATCTGGAGCTTTAAAAAATTTAGAAAGACAAACAAGCAAATAGTGTTGCTTTCACTTCTGTTGCTGCTGGCTGTGGGCTTTCAGGGATGGTTGGGTAAAAAAGTGGTGGATGATAACCTTGCCGTAGTAAAAGTTACCATTCACATGCTGGTAGCGTTAGTGATAGCTGCCATCCCATTGTTAATTATTTACAGGCTAAAAATCAATGAAAGGATTACAGATAATTTTTTGAAATACCTGTCAACCGGGTTGATTTTTCTTTTACTGCTCCAAATAGTTTTAGGAACACAAGTAAGAGAACAAATTGACGAAATATCAAAACCACTTCAGTATAAACAAAGAGAATTGTGGATCGGCAGACTTGATAATATATTTTTTATTCACCGGAGCTTATCCTGGCTGGTTATGGCGGGGTGTCTTTTTCTTTTCTGGAAAGCAAGATCAGTTAGCATATTAAAAAGGAATTCTCTGTTGATACTTGCCTGGGTTGGGGCAGCCATTTTATTGGGTATAGTAATGGCTTATTGTAATATTCCTGCCTGGGCACAGCCACTTCATCTGTTACTGGCAAGCATACTGGTTCTTTCTATTTTTGCTTTCAGGTTAAAGTTGAAATAAAGCTGTTTTTTCTTCGTTTGATTTGGTGGTAATAATCACTAATTTTAATCACACCCATTTAACAAACAATGAAAGCCTGGCTTCGGGGATTTTTTTACTCCTTTCCCATACAATTAGTATTTCTGCATGTCAGAAAATACCAGGTACTGCTGCTTTTCTGGCTGGTGCTTTTTGCTACGGTAAACGGTACGTTAATGAAAACATTCGGTGCTGATTCATTATTTCTGGCGCCTGAGTATCTTGGTAATGTCAACTCACTGAGTGCTGCCATTGTTGGTGCTTCTATCGGCATGTTTATTATGAGCTGGAATATAGCTTCCTTTATTTTATTCAGCCGTCACTTTCGTTTTCTCGCTGCTACTACCAACCCTTTTTTAAAATACTGCATCAACAATTCCATTATCCCCGGGGTCTTTCTTATTTTTTATTTTATAAAGGCCTTCCAGTTTACTCATTTCAAAGAATTGATTCCTGCCACAGAAATATTATTCTTATTTGGTGGCTTTGCTTCAGGGTTAATTTTTTTACTGGCGGTATCTATGATTTATTTCTTCCGGGCCGACCGTTCCATTCTCCGCAAGATGATGCCGGTTATAAGTAATCCTAAATCTTATATTACCCACCTGGGCACGGTAAAAGAAGTTTATCATGGCGCAACGCTGATGAAAGTGGAATGGTATTTTGAAACACCGTTTAGGCTAAAACCAGCCAGGGATGTAGCTCATTATACGGACGAGTTTGTAGAATCTATTTTTAAACGCCACCACTTTGCTGCCATCCTTTCTGTCTTTGCTGCTTTTTTATTTCTGGTAGCAATCGGGTTCTTATTAGACAAAGCTTTTTTTCAATTGCCTGCTGCTGCCAGTATAACTATTTTCTTTTCTATTTTAATTGGTGTAGCCGGTGCCATTACTTATTTTTTACAAAGCTGGAGTATCCTTTACCTGGTAGGGTTGGTATTGCTGCTCAATATTTTTTACAAATTTGACTGGATTGATCCTCGCAACAAGGCATACGGAATTAACTATTGGAATAAAAACGAACGGCCTTCTTATACAAGAGAAGGGTTGCTGAAACTCTGCAGCAAAGAGAATGTGGAAGCGGATAAGCAGAATATGATCAGCATATTAAACACCTGGAAGAAAAAACAGGACAGCGATAAACCATTGCTGGTGCTGATTAATACCAGCGGCGGCGGCCATCGCAGTGCCACCTTTACTATGAGTGTACTGCAACATCTTGACAGCATTACGAAAGGTGGGATATTCAGAAAAACATTTTTAATAAACGGTGCGTCTGGCGGCATGATAGGGGCTGCTTATTTCAGGGAATTATATTTGAGAAAACTTCAGGGGCAGAATATTAACCTGCAGGATAAAAAATATGTAGAAGATATTGCCGGCGATATACTGAACCCATTGTTCACCTCTTTTTTTGCAAGAGATTTAATTTCTCCGGCTCAAAAATTTTCTGTCGGCCCTTATCAATATGTAAAAGACAGGGGCTATGCGTTTGAGCAAAAACTCAATAGTAACACAAGGGGATTTTTGAACAAGCAACTAAAAGATTATGTAGCTGATGAAAAAGCAGCAAACATTCCTTTAATGTTTTTTAATTCTGTGGTAACCCGTGACAGCCGTAAGATGATCATCAGCACTCAGCCGGTACGGTTTATGATGCAGGCACCGCAGGATACTGTTAATACGCCGGCGGTGGATCCGGATGCCGTTGATTTCACTACCTTTTTTGCAAAGCAGGATCCTTTTAATATCCGTATGCTTACTGCCATGCGGATGAACGCCACTTTTCCGATTGTATTGCCGAATGTGTGGCTGCCATCCAACCCGGTAATAGATGTAATGGATGCCGGCCTGCGGGATAATTTTGGTCAGGAAACAACTATCCGGTTCCTTATTTCAATTGAAGACTGGATAAAAGAAAATACAAGCGGCGTCTTGCTTATACAGATAAGGGACAGAACTGCCGGTGCCTGGGAAGCCCCGTATTTGTCAGACGACATCAGCGATCATATCACCAAACCTTTTTTATTACTCCAGCACAACTGGTTTAAGATGATGGAATTTTTTCAAAATGATATGCTGAATTATTATACAACCCGCAGCGGCAGCCCTGTATATAAAATTGCTTTTCAGTATGCAACAGATAATGAAGAAAATAAAGCGGCATTAAATTTTCATCTTACCAAACGGGAGGAGAAAGATATTGTATCTTCTATCGGCTCCACAGATAATCAAAAAAGTTTTTTGAAGACACTGGAATTATTCAAGCCTGTAAACAAGGTGGATTCTCTTAAGGCTGAATAAGCCGGAAACATTTTTTTACTATTGTTATTTCAAGTTCATCCGGGGTTTCTGCGGGGTCGCCATCAATATGTAATGCGGCCTGCGATAAATTTTTAACAGACAGCTTCTCTGTTTGAAAGTAGGTGACCCCTTTCTTCTTTTCTTCTATACTATCGGTTTCTAATTTATTTTTGCCCCTGATTTGCCTCAATGTTTGCAACAGCACACTCAGTTTGCTTTGGTTGGTTACAATTACAATGTCAAGCAGCCCATCACTTAAACTTGCTTTGGGGGCAATAGTAAAATTGTTGCCAAACTGGTTGCTATTGGCAATACTTATAAAGTACGCATCCGTAATAAATATTTTTTTGTTTACAGTTAACTCAAAAGAATATGTTTTTGCCCCGAAGAAATTTTTTACAACTTGTTTGATATAAGTTGCCAATCCTCTTTTTGATTGCCCTGCAAAATCATGTGCCACTTTAGCGTCAAAGCCAAGGCCACAAAGCATGCAGGCAAACTGATTATTAATATAAAAACCGTCAATGGCTTGTGGCTTCCCATTGAAAACAATATCCAATGCCTTCGTTGGTTGTTTTGGAATTTTCGCTGTATAGGCTAACCCATTACCCGATCCGCAGGGAATGATGCCGAAGTTAACATGGCAGTTCATCAGGCTGTTGACTACCTGGCTCACGGTGCCATCGCCACCGGCAATTACAACATCGGTTATTTTTTGTTCTTTAATAACCGGGAAAAGAAAAGAATAATCTCCACTGGCTACAGATGGGAAAACCTGGAACGGAATATTTTGCTCAGCTGTTTTTTTTTCAATCAACTGCTGCAAATTCTTTTTTGTTCTTGTTCCTGAAATGGGATTGATAATATAGATGATGTGGCGGCTCATTCCACGCAAAAATAAGATTGTAACAACACTCCGTGCAATAAAGCTAACGGATTAATACAGGGAAACGGAGCACATATGAACCGGACGTATCCGTAACACCATAGCGGTGTTAAGGTCTTTCGGTATTGCAGTGTAAGTAAAAATAAGTTTGTTTTCTCCGGCAAAGAGTTTTTTTAGTTCTTCGCCGCTGATGGTAATAGGTTTTCCTGTAAACACCCAACTTGCTAAACCGCCACCTGTTTCCTTGTCTGCCATCAGCGTAATGTTATTGGCAGTATCGGCATCATTAAATTTTATAGTAAGCGGTGTTTTTTTGCCCAAAGATGATTTTTTAATTTTTACTATATTTTTTTCACTATTCTCTTCAGCCTTTTTCAATACTGTTTTCTTTTGCACAGCAACATCCCAGCTTTGCTGGGCATCGGCCATAATAGTAATCAGTAACAATAATGACAGGGATAATATTTTTTTCATATCAGTAAGAGCAGTGTTAATCTAATATAGTTGCATTTTTACCACCTCAACAATGCACTGGCCCAGGTAAAGCCACTACCAAATGCAGCAAGGCAAACCAAATCACCTTCCTTTATTTTTCCGCTTTCCCATGCTTCACAAAGAGCAATAGGAACAGAAGCTGCGGTGGTGTTACCATACTGCTGAATATTATTATACACCTGTTCATCAGTCAGCTTTAACTTTTGTTGTACAAACTGTGCAATGCGAAGATTAGCCTGGTGAGGAATAAGCATATTAATATCTGTAGTCTGAAGGTTATTGGCAGCAAGAGCTTCCATTATTACTTCCGGAAATTTTACCACTGCTTTTTTAAAAACAGATTGCCCATCCATAAAGGGAAAGTTCTGTGCCTTGTCAATCATATCATGGCTCATAAACATATCACCTATTTCATTCTCATTGAAGTCGGCTACTTTTTGATCCAGCCAATGATTGGCATGTGTGCCGGGATTATACATGGCCAGTATTTCTGCTGCTCCACCATCACTGTGTAAATGAGTAGAGAGGATACCTTGATTTTCTTTATCTGTTGGTTGTAGCACAACAGCACCTGCACCATCACCAAAAATCACAGAGATATTTCTTCCTCTGGTAGTAAAATCTAATCCAAATGAATGTTTCTCTGCACCCACCACTAAAATATTTTTATACATACCGGTTTTAATAAACTGGTCGGCCACACTGAGTGCATACACAAAACCGCTGCACTGGTTGCGGACATCCAATGCGCCTACTTCTTTCATTTGCATAGCCCGTTGCAACAGCACACCGCAGCCGGGAAAATAGTAATCGGGACTTAGCGTAGCAAAAACGATGAAGTCAATATCCTGCGGAGTGATGCCGGCTCTTTCGATAGCAATTTTAGCAGCTTCCACACCCATGGTGGTGGTGGTTTCATCAGTACGGTGGGCATAGCGGCGTTCTTTAATGCCGGTACGTTCCTGTATCCATTCGTCGCTGGTATCCATATACTTCAGCAGGTCGTTATTGGTAACCACATTGGCCGGAACATACATGCCGATTCCGGCAATCTTTGATTTGTGCATAGCAAGCAATTAAGAAAGGAAGATAGGAAAAGTGGGGGAAATGAAACTGTTTCAGGTCACAACTGTTTCAATAGCTTTTTATTACACCTTTATCCTAACTACTTTATTTTCTTTCCTGCTTATCTCGGCGGCAAAGCCCATCAAATGGCTTTCGATAGAAGCATCAATGGTAGAAGTGAGTAACGAAGGATTCTGTTGATCGATAGCCTGTATCCAATCAGCCACCAACCGCCAATCTCCGCCGCCATGCCCGTCCGAGTCCTGTTTCCACTCGGTTTTTTTACCGGTACGGAAATCGGTCAGTGTAAAAGAATTCATATCGCCAACAATATCACCCATACTTCCCATCACCCTTGTTCTCCTGCCTTCGTAAGATGTAAAAGCTTCCATAGAAAAACTGGCGGTAACATTATCAGCAAACTGAATATTGCACACATAATGATCCGGCTGATCGTTTTCCATACGATAGACACAACGGCCATAGTTGGTAGTTTTTAATTTTTCCAGTATATGATCGCCGTGTTTGCTTTTATCTTCCGGCATATCAAAAACATAAGTCCCTTTTCTGTTGCGGTAATAAATACGCTGAGCAGAATACGGACAATCAGCCTCCACCTTACAGCTATCACCGCACCGTTCAGTACTTCCCTCCGGTGCATTTTCTTTTCTGAACCATTTCAAGTCGCCAAAGGCTTGTATTTTTTCTGAGGGTTTATTAATCATCCACTTTAGTATGTCAAGGTCGTGGCATGATTTGGCAAGAATGATGGGAGTGGTTTGTTTGCTGTTGTGCCAGTTACCCCGCACATAAGAATGGCTCATATGCACATGGCCGATAGGCTCCAAATGTTGAACACTAATTACTTCGCCAATAGCCCCGCTGTTCATCAGTTCTTTAAGTTTAATAAAATAAGGGGCATAACGAAGCACATGGCATACTGCAACAATCCTGTTATTCTTCTTTGCCAACTGTAAAATATCCCTGCATTCTTTTTCGCTGGGAGAAATTGGTTTTTCCAGCAGCACATCATATCCCATTTTCAATGCTTGCATACAGGGGCCATAGTGCAGATTGTCCGGAGTGGTAATGATGATAGCATCCGCAAACTTTGGACGCTTAAACACATCTTCCCATGTGTTGAACCTGTTTGTTTCGGAGATATTGTGTTTTTTAGTATAACGCTGGTTTCGGATGGCAATAGGCTCCGCCACTCCTATAATATCAAGTTGATCCGGATACTGTACGGCATAATTACCATATACATTTCCCCGGGCACCGGCTCCACATGTAATAGCCGTAACAGGTTTTTTTAATTTTTGGTGCAAAGGATTGTCTGGTAGTATGATCCTTTCTCCTTTTTCATTCATGGCCCATGAAGAAAGAGGGAATGATGCGGCTGCAAAACTGATTGCTTTCAGGACATCACGGCGTGTTAAATTAGTTGGCATAGCGATTAATTTATTATTGCTGTTCCATTTTCAGTATATCTATCGCAAACTTCTCACATTCGGCTTGTACCGAAGCCACATCTTTCGATTTGATAGGTGAACCCAGCACATGGTTACCAGTGTTAGGCAACGCTACTTGTCTTTTTAGGTTTTCAGGTGTTGCTAATTGGGTAAACATCCTTTTCATGGCTGATACTTTTACCACATCATCCTGGTGGTCTTCATCTTTGTAATAATAAAGGAGCAGTGTTGGTTGGGTTATTTTTTTAAAGGTAGATCCTTTCATTGTCGTTTCTATCAGCTCTTCTAACTGTACTAAAGAGGAGGTAGAATACTTGTTGTTCCAGTATTGTGCATAGATAGCCGTTGTATCATCAGCCTTGCGGTGTTTGCCTGTTACTAAGTGGGCAATCTGCAAGCCCCAATGGTTGTTTAACAGCCATGCGTTGGGATCGTTAATAGCAATATTGGGTGACAATAAAATCAATCCGGCAATGTCCGGATATTCAGCAGCTAACTTTAACGCTATGGTGCCGCCGGTAGAAGTGGACATTAAAATAATTTTTTTACCTAATTGCTTGCCGATAGCATAAGCTTCTTTGGCAGAATTCCACAATCCTTCTGCTGTAAAATTGGCAAGTGGGTCTGTTGTATCTATTCCATGGGCATCAAGGCGGCTTAAAAATAAATTACAGCCAAACTTTTGTGCAAACTCTTTATGCACCGGGTCGCCTTCTTCCTGGCTGGCCGAAAAGCCGTGGAGATAAACAACGGCATATTCCGTTTTTGATTTCAGCGAATCATTCAGCCATAAAATTCTTGCTTCGTTATCCGGTTTTAATTTATGTTTCGCCTCATTTTTGCTGATATATTGTTCCAGTGCTACTCCCTCTGCAGGTATGGCTGGCAGGTCTTTAGTGAATTTTGGAGTGGAGGGCTGAGGCCCTAAAAAGTAAACGATAATCAGCACTAAAAGGATGATGCCGAGCCATTTCAGAAATTTCATATTGGCAGTTTTGATAAAGCTACAGGAAAACTGTGATTTTTTTTTGAAATAACAGAAAGATAAAACAGGCTTAATTAACCAACTATACGCCTGTTTTTATTTTATACGTATATTTGTGCAAACACCTGTGCTATGACAGTAAAACTTAATTTAACAATAGATGAAAAAATAGTGGCAAAAAGTAAACGATATGCTGCAAAAAAGAAAACCACTGTTTCTAAAATGGTGCAGGAACTGCTGAGAAAGCAAATGGAACAGGAGGAAAAAAAACCGGTCAAGAAAAGTTTTGTTGAGAAATGGGCTGGCACTCTTTCTGGAAAGCTTTCTGAAGAGGGTGTAAAAAAAATGAAAGAAGACTATATATTCCGCAAGTATGGCTATTAAAGTTTTTCTTGATACTAACATTATCCTCGATTTATTGGATGATAAAAGGCCGGCTCATCAGTATGTAATACCTATTTATGTGGCTATTGAATCTGGTGGCATAGACGCTTACATCAGCGAAACAGTATTAACCACCGCCGATTACATCCTTCAAAAGGTAATGGCTAAAGAAAAAAGAAATTCTATTTGGCAAGAATTGTTAGAAACAGTCCGCATCGTCCCTTGCACCACTAAGCTATGTAAGAGTGCCTTGCAATTAAACCATTCAGATTTTGAAGATGCCTTATTGTATCAATTGGCAGTAGAATCAGAAATGGACTATTTTATTTCAAATGATAAAGGCCTGAAAAGACTTTCTTCACCTTCTTTACCAGTACTTTCCTCAAAAGAGTTTCTGAATATCAACGAATAAGCGAATTTTTGCCATTTTTCAGGTGTTAAATATTCATAATCAATCCCTTTTGATTTGCTCCCCCCGCTTAAATTCAGTACCTTCGCCGCTCGTTTGTCAAAAATGACTCCTTTGGAGAAAATGAGATTATGGAAATAAGAAACATCGCAATTATTGCCCACGTTGACCACGGTAAAACTACTCTGGTTGACAAAATTTTACATGCCACTAAAGTTTTCCGGGACAACCAGGAAACTGGTGAGCTGATAATGGATAGCAACGACCTGGAAAGGGAACGAGGCATTACTATTTTTAGTAAGAATGCTTCTGTGGTTTACAAGGGTGTAAAAATCAATGTTATTGACACTCCTGGTCACGCCGACTTTGGCGGCGAAGTGGAAAGGGTATTGAAAATGGCCGATGGTGTTTGCCTGCTGGTAGATGCCTTTGAAGGCCCGATGCCACAAACAAGATTTGTATTGCAGAAAGCTCTTCAGTTAAATCTGAAGCCGATCGTTATTATAAATAAGGTGGATAAACCCAATTGCCGCCCGGATGAAGTACATGATGCAATTTTTGAGTTGTTCTTCAACTTAGATGCAACAGAAGCACAGTTAGATTTTCCAACTTTTTATGGGTCAGGAAAAAATGGCTGGTTCAATGATTCTTTAGAACAGATTGAAGGAATTGAGCCTTTATTAGATGGTATAGTAAAATATGTGCCACCACCAAAAGTAAATGAAGGGCCGGTGCAGATGCAGATTACATCGTTAGACTATTCTTCTTTCCTCGGTCGTATTGCTATCGGCAAAGTAAGCCGTGGGGTATTAAACGAAGGACAGAATATTGTATTAATGCAGGCAGATGGAAGCATCAAAAAAACAAAAGTAAGAGAGCTGTATGTGTTTGAAGGAATGGGTAAAAAGAAAGTAACAGAAGTAGTGGCCGGCGACTTGTGTGCAGTGGTAGGGATTGAAGGTTTTAATATCGGCGATACATTGGCTGATGCAGAAAATCCGGAAGCATTACCAGTGATAAGTGTAGATGAGCCAACTATGAACATGCTGTTCTCGGTTAACAATTCTCCTTTCTTTGGCAAAGATGGAAAATTTGTTACCTCAAGGCATCTTCGGGACAGGCTGATGAAAGAAACAGAAAAGAATCTGGCCTTAAAAGTAGAAGATAGTGAAGAAGGCGATAGTATGATGGTGTATGGCCGTGGTATTCTCCACCTCGGTATCCTTATTGAAACAATGCGTCGTGAAGGATATGAACTAACAGTAGGACAGCCGCAGGTAATTGTAAAAGAAGTTAACGGCAAGAAATGCGAGCCGTATGAAAACCTGGTAGTGGATGTGCCGCAGGAGTTTGCCAGCAAAGTAATTGACCTGGTAAGCCGCCGCAAAGGTGAAATGCTTATCATGGAAACAAAAGGAGAAATGCAGCATTTGGAATTTGAAATACCATCAAGAGGATTGATTGGTCTTCGTACGCAAATGCTGACGGCCACCACTGGCGAAGCTGTAATGGCTCACCGTTTTACAGAATACAAACCATGGAAAGGCCCGATACCCGGAAGAGGAAATGGTGTATTGCTTTCAAAGAACACAGAAAAGACAACCGGCTACTCCATAGATAAATTACAAGACAGAGGAAGCTTCTTTGTTGACCCTGCTGAAGAAGTATATGCCGGTCAGATTATTGCAGAAAACATTAAACCCGGAGATCTGGTAGTGAATGCTACAGAACCAAAGAAACTAACCAACCACCGTGCAAGCGGCAGCGATGACCATACACGGATTGCCCCAAAAACTTTGATGACACTGGAAGAGTGCATGGAGTATATTCAGCAGGATGAGTGCATAGAAGTAACGCCGAACTTTATCCGTATGCGGAAGGTGATATTGAATGAAGATGAAAGGAAGAAAGTGCAGAAGAAGATGGAAGCGGAAGCTGTTTAAGAACAGGCATAAATAATTTTCAAACCCATCTTTTTACTGGATGGGTTTTTATTTTTTTTGAACTATTCACAAACTCTTTCGTTGTATTTTTGTGCTTCAAAACAGGGATATGAAAAAGTGGATTCTCGTATTTTTATTTACCATTCACTATTCACTATTCACTGGCAGTTCCTCTGCTCAATGTTCCATCTGCACTAAAACCACTCAACAGCTTGGTGAAAAACCTGCCAAAGGAATGAACACCGGTATTTTATACCTCGCCTTTGCCCCTTTTGCAATAGTTGGCTACATTGGTTACCGCTGGTGGAAGAATAATAAGCAAGACTAATTTTTCGCCGATAGAATTTGGCAAATACAAGTTTATTTATCAGCAATAAATTGATAAAGGTTAAAACTTCCTTTTTGATAGATAGTTTCAATTTCTTTTTTCAATGCCACCTTATCAACGCCTTTCATTCTTTTTTGCTCAATCAGGTAAAAGGCTTTTTCGGCCAGCAGCCAGAATGTTTTATCGTTGATATGGGATTTCTGTAATTGATGGGTTATAATATCCAGCAGTTCCATCACCCCTTCTTTTTGCGATGCCACTGTTTTTATTACCGGTACTTCGTTATAATGTTTGCTGAAAGCAGGTGCCAGCATCAGGCGAAGGTTTTTTACAAATGTATCAGCATCGGGGCGGTCTGCCTTGTTTACAACAAATACATCTGCAATTTCCATTAAGCCGGCTTTCATGGTCTGCACTTCGTCACCTGCTTCAGGAACTACTACTACCACTGTTACATCGGCCAACCCGGCAATTTCAATTTCACTTTGCCCTACACCTACTGTTTCCACAATAATATGATCAAACTGAAATGCTTTTAGCAAGTCAGTAATTTCAATAATTTTTGGATGCAGCCCTCCCATAGACCCTCTGGTTGCTAACGAACGAATAAATACATTGGGATGTGTGTACCAGTCACTCATTCTTATTCTGTCGCCAAGCACAGCACCCAGATTAAATGGAGAAGAGGGGTCAACACAAAGTACAGCAACTTTTTTCCCGGCATTGGCAAGCAAACCAATTAATGCATCTACCAATGTGCTTTTGCCTGCACCAGGCGGCCCGGTGATGCCGATAATCTTTGATGATGCGGCAGGAAGTGATTGTAAAAATGTTTCATAACCAGGCTGTTCATTCTCCACCAGCGATATACTGCGGGCCAGGGCTTTTACATCGCCCTGCTTCATGTGATTTAGTAATTCCTGCCACATAGAATGAACCGTATGTTGTACGTTTACAAAAGTAGGCGGAACCAGTTACAGCATTCATTAAGAAGTAATATTATTTTTATACGGCTGAAAAGCATGTTGATGTTACTGTTCTTTCCCGCACTGTATTATCCGTCAGGATGACGGGTTTTTTATCTATTCCTTTATCATTTTGCGGAGGTATAAATGGGTGAAAGAGGAAAAGATGTAATCTTTGCAGTGATATGCAATCATTATCTGTTGTTATAGTTTGTAAAAATGAAGCCGGTATCATCGGCCAAACATTGGAAAGCCTGCAAGAGCTTACGGATGATATTATTGTGTATGATAATGGCAGCACAGATGAAACGGTGACGATTGCCCGCCGGTTTCGGGTAAATGTGCAGGAAGGAATTTGGGAAGGGTTTGGCAAAACAAAAAACAGGGCCGTTGCATTAGCAAAGTACGATTGGATACTCAATCTTGATGCCGATGAGGCCATTGATGATGAATTGAAAAGCACATTGCTAACAACTTCTTTTACGGATGTCAGCATAGTGTATGAAATGAAGTTTAAAAATTTCCTGGGCAATAAATGGCTGCGATACGGGGAGTGGGGGGGAGATAAGCATATCCGGATGTTTAACCGTAAGCAGGTGAATTGGGATGATGCCGTAGTACATGAAAAATTGGTGTTGCCCGAAGGAACTAAAACTGTCAGGCTAAAAGGAAACATACTGCACTATACAGCAACTAATTTGAAAAAATATAAATTCAAGCTGGCAAC
>JAYVKT010000576.1:0-5404 GCA_043768195.1 Chitinophagaceae bacterium
CGAAACTTTTTTTTACAGTTCTAATTCTTACTATTACAGCGACTGTTACAAGTTGTAAACCCTGCAAGGTTTGGGCTACCAAGGAAAAGCCTGACAGAGATGAAAGAACAGTAAGAAATACCTCTGCCCCACCACCACCCCGTTATTACAGTTCGGCGGCACTTATCATCAGCCCCACACCTGGATTTGTAATGAAACGTTACTCAGACGGAAGATATTATCATCGCAGTCAACAGGGATTTATGTATTGGAAAGGTTATGATAACCGATTTTATTTAGACAGAACCCACTTTAGCAGGGCGAGTTACAGCAAATGGGAATATGAACAATGGAAAAGATATAGCAGAAGATGAGGGTTAAAAATTAATAACTAATAATTTCCGTAGTGTAAAAGCCTTCTTGTTATCAAGAAGGCTTTTTGATTTAACAGAATTATTAATTCTTAATTTTTAATTGTCATTTATATCCTAATATCTTCAGCATACTCTGTGCAGTTTGCTGTTTGGCATATATCCAATCAACTAATTTGCCATTCCTGTCATGGCCAACAATAACATGTTTGGGAGAAGGAATTAAACAATGCTTAATACCACCATAACCGCTTATCTGATCCTGGTAGGCCCCGGTATGAAAGAAGCCTACATACAAAGGCTCTTTATCACCGTTTACTTTCGGTAAAAAAACTTCGTTGATATGCTCTTCAGAATCATAGTAATCATGGCTGTCGCAGGTGATGCCGCCAAGTACTACCCGCTGATAATCCTGATCCCACTTATTTACCGGCAGCATCAGGAACTTTTCGCCAATGCCCCAGGTGTCAGGCAGTGTAGTTATAAATGATGAATCTATCATGTACCAGGTTTCCCTGTCATTCTGAATTTTTTCTGCTATCACACTGTAAATATGCGCCATACTTTCACCAACCGTGTAACTACCAAACTCCGTATAGATGTTAGGCATCGGAACTTTTGCTTTTTTACAGGCAGTTTTAATATTCCGGACAATTTCATTAATCATAAACTGATAGTCGTACTCGAATCCCAAGGAGTGTTTGATAGGGAACCCTCCACCTATATTGATTGAATCCAATTCAGGGCAAATCTTTTTTAACTGACAATACAGGTTTATCACTTTATTCAACTCACTCCAGTAATAAATATCATCCTTGATACCCTTATTAAGGAATATATGAAGCATTTTCAATTGAAACTTGCTTTCGTAGCCCTCTATTCTGTCCACATAAAATTCAAGTATATCTTTAGCCCTAAACCCAAGCCTTGATGTGTAAAAGGGAAAATTCGGCTCTTCTTCGGCTGCTACACGGATGCCGAGTTTGAAAGGTACTTTCACCGATGCGGCATAGTCTTTCAGTTCCTCCTTATTATCAAGAACCGGTATTACATTATGAAAACCTGAATTCAGCAGGTTAGCGATACGGCGGGTATAGCCTTTTTGTTTAAATCCATTACAGATAATGTGAATGTCTTTATTGATCTTCTTTTTGGCATATAGCTTTTTTATTATTTCAATATCGTAGGCATAAGAAGTTTCTAGATGTATCTCACTTTTCAATGCTTCCTCTACCACAAAACTGAAATGTGAACTCTTGGTACAATAACAATAGAAATATTTTCCCTCATATTTATGCTTCTTGAAAGCATTGGCAAACATAGTCTTGGCTTTTTTTATCTGCATACCGATTTTTGGCAGATAAGTCAGCTTCATCGGGGTGCCGTATTTTGCAATAAGGGCATTAAGATCAAGTCCGTTGAAGTACAGATTACCTTCATCTACTTCAATACCTTCTTGTGGAAAATTAAATGTTTGCTTTACGAGGTCGTGGTATGAATTTGTCATTTTTTAGAACAAATGGATTGGCGATTAAATATTTTCAGGCACAAAAGTATATGATTGGAGAAATTATGAGGCAAAAAATATTAACTTCCCCCTGCCAAAACTATTATCATGAAGTTTCTCCTCTTCATTGCAAGCTTATCTTTACTTTCCTGTGGCCAAAATTCCACCAAAGAAAAACAAACTGTATCAAAAACCGATACAGTAAAAACAACCATTGATACCGCAGAAACTGCACCTGTTAATAAAAAAGACCCGGCACCCCATACCTTACCTGACGAATTAACAGTAAATGAAATATTGCGGGGGAAATTTGGAAGCAGATGGCATGTGTTAAATGATAAAGAAGCAAAATGGATGAAGGATGCTTTTGATTATTTCATTGTTCCAAAAAGAAAGGAAAGCCCTAATTATCCATACATTACTAACGGAGATTTTAATGCCGACGGGAAGGATGATTTTGCAGCCGTTGTAACAGACAGTATAAAGAGCAGTTATCAGATTGCGATTATTTTAGGACCCGATAATATAAAGCTATGGGATGAAGATATACTGATAGATGCTGCATTGTCAACTATTCCAAAATCTGTGATTGAAGGAATGGAAGGCGAAAAGGTAAAAAAAGTGAAACTAAAAGCTGATGGTATCAATGTAGAATATTTTGAAAAGGCTTCTTTTGTTCTCTATTGGGATAAGTCTTCTTTCAAAAGGTTACAGACAGGCGATTAATCAATAGAACAGTCCTTTAATAAAAGAACTAGCTGTACGATAAATGAATTCCTGAATGTCTATTCAAATATCTTGTCCTAATATTTAAATTATAACCAACATGAAAAAAGTATTTCTCTTAATTTCAACCATTTCGCTGCTTACTGCCTGTGGCAAAAGCAAAACCGGCACAGAGATTGGCCAGGAAGTTTGCGATTGTTCCAAAAAGGCTAATGCAATGGATGCCGCTGACCCAAAGCGGTCTGAAGCACAAAAAAACTGTACTGTAAAACAGGTGGAAGCCTGGAATAAGGTAAAAGACCACCCGGAGAAGGCAGATGAATTCAACAAAGTACTCAGTGCTTGTGCTACCGAACAAATTAAAAAGAGTTTTGGCCAATAAGGCTATAAAATAAAAATCCCCGCCATTACGGTCGGGGACTTTCATTTTTGCTCAAGGGTAACTATTTTACAGAATCAACCAGGCTTTTAAAAGTTTCCGGGTTGTTCATGGCTAAATCAGCCAGTACTTTTCTATCCAGTTCAATACCTTTTTGCTGTAGTTTGTTCATGAAAATAGAATAAGTCATTCCTTCTGCACGGACAGCGGCATTGATACGGGCAATCCACAGCGAACGGTATTCTCTTTTCTTCAGCTTACGGCCTACAAACATGTAGGTCATACCTTTTTCTACAACGTTTTTGGCAACGGTTAATACGTTTTTACGTTTGCCATAAAATCCTTTGGCTTGTTTTAATATTTTTTTGCGGCGGGCTTTAGAGGCCACTGCATTTTTTGAACGAGGCATATTTGATTAGTTTAAATTATTAATAAGTTGAAGTTGCGAGTTCCGAGTTTTGAGTTTCGAGTTAATGTCCCGTAGCTCATAGCTCACTACTCGTGGCTTATTTCAGTCTTAAAAGACGTTTTACAAAGTGCAGATGCGAGTCCGCCACAGTACCGTCCATTCGCATATTACGTTTACGTTTCTTTGATTTTTTCGTCAGGATGTGACGCTTGAATGCTTTCTGATGCATGATCTTTCCCGTGCCAGTCACTTTAAAGCGTTTTTTGGCACTGGAGTTTGTTTTTACTTTAGGCATGTTACCCAGTATTAATTATTATACCCTTGAGGTGTTTCTGCACAGGCAGAACCCTTATTGAACCTCTTCGGCAATACATCGTCCTGTTATAAACAAGACTTTAGAAGAACTACCGTTTTTTCTCCTTCCTCTTCGTCAGGCTCAGAGTTCTGGATTTTTCGGAGTGCAAAGATAAGGTTGAAAGGCTACCCGGCAAAGCTGTTTTTTTAAAAAAAAGGGGAAATCTAACGATTCCCCCTTTTTAAAATACTATCCTCAATAAGTCATCTTAATCTTTCGGATTCAAAGCTTTGTCTATTCTTTTTGCTACATCCTGCAGATGAAATTTACTAAGCTGGTCAACTGTTCCTGCTGCTGCGACAGTAATTTCAGTTTTTAAAGCTGCCAGGTGAGCCCTAACTACACTTTTTATATCAGACTTGTCACTAACCGATGAAGTGCTGATGGTAACTCCACCAACTGTAACTGATTGTCCTGTGGAATTAACCAGATTGATCAAAGCGTTTATGTAAGACTTCTGCAGGTTACGGCGATAAATATCTATTGGCTTGCGCCCTGCCAACTCACTTAAGATACCTTTCTTTAAATCAGTTAACAACTCATTCAGACTGTAAGCATTGTTACCTAAAGATGCCTCGGCCTCTACTAATTTATTCAGTGTTCTTCCACCAACTAACCGGTTGAGGGCATTGTCCTGCAATGCGCCTACAACAGTTAACCCACTGATTCCTGTTTTGCCAAAAATATCCTGGTTGAGCAGCCATGTTGGTGTAGTAAATAATTGTTTATTAATAAAATCAACAGCTTCTTTTTGTTTTGCCTTTGATACAATTTCATAAACTGGGCCTGCTTCTTCCACCATCTTTGGTGTTTCCATAATGCCGCCAACATATTTAGCCACATGGCCTATATACCTGCTGAACTGGCCGGCTACAGCATTGTACAATTGATTCAGGTTGCTGAAATCTTCGTTTGGCTCTTTTGTCCATTGGGCAAGATTAGGAACAATCCGCTGCAGGTTTTTAATGCCGTACATACTTCCTTTCACTGCATCATCACCTACCTGTTCACTCTGGCTGCGGGGATCATCCGGATTAGTTTCTGTACCAAACCAAAGGCGTTTATCTTTTAATTTATCCATCACCCAGTTATTCAGGAATGTTTTTTCTTGTTCGGGGCTTTTGTATTGCGGGAATAACTTATAACCCCACTCTATTGCCCATCTGTCATAATCACCAATACGACCCATCAAGCCTTCGCCACTAATATTATCTTCTGGCTGCGCCACATAGTTAAAACGGGCATAATCCATAATGGAAGGTGTGTGACCATTAGCATCAAGCCATTCCTTATCTCTCAATTTTTCTACCGGCACAGTTGAACTGGAACCATAGTTATGCCGGAGACCGAGTGTATGCCCTACTTCATGCGATGATACAAAACGTATTAGCCGTCCCATCAGCTCATCATCAAAAGTCATTTTTCTGGCTCCCGGGTCAACAGCGGCTGTTTGTACGAAATACCAATCTCTTACTAACGACATTACGTTGTGATACCAGTTGATATGGCTTTCCATGATTTCGCCACTGCGTGGGTCAGCAATACTTGGACCACTTGCATTAGGAATATCAGATGGTTTATATACTATAGCTGAGTTACGGGCATCATCCAGGCTCCAGGTGCTGTCTTCAGCTTTTGTTGGCGCCAGCTTACCCATTATAGCATTTTTGAATCCTGC
>JAYVKT010000577.1:0-5792 GCA_043768195.1 Chitinophagaceae bacterium
TCTGTCCATTTAATTAATTCATCAGCAATTTTTCTGTCATTACTTAACCGGGGCACTTTGTTTTGCCCGCCCAATTTACCAATTGATTTCATGTAATCAATAAATCCATTTTTCCGAACCGGCGTTATTTTTAGTTGGGAAAGAATACTACCGCCAATCAAATCATCATAATAAACATTTTTTTTCCGTAAGTTTTGATCAAGCTTTGCTGCGAAGGCTGAAAGATTATGCGGTATGCTTTCAAATTCTACAAACCATTCATGATAAGATTTTCCTTCATCAGTGCTTACAAAGGGGGCAACAGTAAACTCAGTGATATGTACATTTTCTTCTTCTGCTGCTTTCAACATACTGGCTTCTACTTCTTCGCCAATAACATGTTCGCCAAAGGCTGAAATGAAATGCTTCGTTCTTCCTGTTACGACTAAGCGGTACGGGTCAACAGAAAGAAACTTTATGGTGTCGCCCAGATTATAACCCCAAAGGCCGGCATTGCTGCTAATTATTAAGGCATAGTTCTCTCCCACTTTCACATCTTTTAATGATAACCTTGTTGGGTTGTTATTAAAAATTTCACCGGCCGGAACAAACTCAAAGTAGATACCGCTGTTGGTATTCAACAATAATCCTTCTGCTTCCTGCGAATCCTGGAAAGCAAAAAAACCTTCGCTGGCAGGGAACAATTCTATTGTATCAATTTTTCTACCAACACTCTCCAGCAGTTTTGCTTTATAGGGTTCAAAGTTTACACCGCCTTGCACCATCACACTAAAGTTGGGAAACAACTCCCCCACTTTCTTTCCGCTTCTTTTCATCAATTCATCAAAGTACATCTGCATCCACGGCGGTATGCCGCTGATGAGCGACATATTCTGGTTGATCGTTTCATCAACAATCTTATTCAGTTTGGTTTCCCAATCATCAATACAATTGGTTTCATACGATGGCATCTGGTTGGTGCGAAGATATTTCGGCACATGATGATTTACTATTCCACTTAATCTTCCGGTAGGTATGCCTCCTACTCTTTCCAATTCTGGTGAACCGGATAGAAAAATTAACTTGCCGTCGGCGAATTTTGTATTTCCCGTTTCTGCCATATAACAAAGCAGGGCATTACGGGCCGTGTTAATATGATTGGGGATAGAATCTTTGGTAATCGGTATGTACTTAGTGCCGCTGGTAGTTCCGGAGGTTTTTGCAAAATAAATGGGCTTGCCTTTCCAGAGTACGTTATGCCGGCCTTCTTTAATTTTATCCACCCAGGGTCTCATTTCTTCATAATCCCTGATGGGAATGGCCTGGCGAAACTCCTCGTAGGTATTTACTTTATCCAGCCCCGCCTCTTTACCAAACTCCGTCATCCGGCCGGTTTTAAGCTGGATTTTCAGAATATTTTCCTGGTCAGCCACCGCAGTGGCCATACCTTTTCTGATACCTTTATATATATAGGAAGCAAACGGCCGGGCTAAGAAGGACTTGATTTTCATACTTTCTGCGATAGAGAACCCTTACAAGGGTACAAATATAAAGGATAGCCCATCAAAAAGGAGGCATTAAATCCCGAAAGCAATCGGGATAAATCTTTGATTTCCCGTTTGGAAATACTTCTTTTCCCCTTACCTTTGCCACCCGAAATCCTGATCCCGCCTAAGGCGGGACGAAGGTGAAGGACTAAATTTTAATAGTATGATAGCTGTAATAAAAGTAGCCGGACAACAGTATAAAGTAGAAAAAGACCAGACTTTGTACGTTCCCCGTGTGGAAGGTAAAGCCGGTGATAATGTAGAAGGCATTGAAGTGTTATTGGCATCAGCCGATGGTAAATTATCAGTAGGAACAAAAGTTGCTGCTGAGATTGTTGACCAGGTAAAAGGTGATACCGTAATTGCTTACAAACAAAAAAGAAGAAAAGGTTTTCACAAAAAGAAAGGCCACCGTACAGCTTACACAAAAATCAAAGTAACAAGTATTGCTTAATTGCAAATTGAACTAACCCAAGTATTAATTATTAAAACTTCGAGATATGGCACATAAGAAAGGTGAAGGCAGCGTAAAAAACAACCGGGACTCAGAAAGTAAACGCCTTGGTGTAAAAATCTTTGGTGGCCAACCTGCTATTTCGGGAAACATTATTATCCGTCAACGTGGCACTACTTACCATCCTGGTAAAAATGTTGGAGTAGGAAGAGACTTCACATTGTTTGCATTAACCGACGGTGTTGTTGAATTTCGCAAGAAAAAAAACAACAGAACATATGTTTCTGTAGCTGCGATTGAAGCAACTGAAGCATAAGCAACATTTAGCCTGTTTAGAACTTTGTGGAAAAAAAATTTGGGTAGTATAAAATAATTGTTATTTTTACTATCGTTAACCCATTTTTACTAACATTAAATTCTAACAAAATGGCTACTAAGAAAAAAGCTGCAAAGAAAAAAGCTGCTCCTAAGAAGAAAGCTGCAAAGAAAAAGAAATAAGTTGAAAAACTTTTTTCAACGACACAAAAAGTCCCAACTCAGTTGGGACTTTTTTTATGCAATCACTTTTAATAAATTGTAAATTAGTGGCATGGACAACTCCGCCATTGCAGATAATTTTGACCTGCTCGCCAAACTGATGGACATCAATGACGAAAACTCTTTTAAGTCGAAAACCTTTGCCATAGCGGCTTTCAACATAGAGAAGCTGCCGATGCAGTTAAAAGACACACCCCGTTCAACACTTTTTACCATTAAAGGTATTGGCGATAGCGTAGGCCAGAAAGTAATCGAGTTATTAGATACAGGTAAGCTTGAAACACTGAGTGAATACATCAGCAAAACACCGCCCGGTGTTATTGAAATGCTGAATATAAAAGGCATTGGTCCAAAAAAAATTAATACTATCTGGAAGCAGATGGAGATAGAATCGCTGGGTGAATTGCTGTATGCCTGCAACGAAAACCGCCTGACCCTTTTTAAAGGATTTGGCGAAAAAACCCAAAAAAACGTCCAGGAGGCCATAGAATTTTATTTTTCTAACCAGGGCCATTTTTTGTATGCACAGCTCGAAGAAGTGTATCCGCAGATCGAAAATTATCTTAAAAAATTATTTTCGCCAGATAAAGTAAGATCAACAGGTGCTTACAGAAGACAAGCATTAACGATTGAAGAATTAGAATTTGTAGTTGCAGAAACGAATGAAACAATCAAACCAAAATTTGAAACAGCACAACCTCCCGAGTTGTTGGAAGAAAACGAGGACAGTATCTTATTTAAATTAAAGAACGGGTTAAAGCTGCGATTATATACCGGTACACAAAATATTACAGAACGACAATTCTTAACAACGGGTAGCAGAGAATTTACAGAAGCTTTTCAAAAAGCATTTCCATCTATAAAATATACAGTTGGAGAAACCGATGAATCCGTTTTTGCTGCCGCTAAAATTCCGTACATAGTTCCCTGCCTTAGAGAAACCGCAACAATAATTGAAAAGGCAAAGAAGAATAAACTGCCGAAACTGATACAAACGGAAGATGTCCGTTCCATCATCCATAGCCATAGCAACTGGAGTGATGGCAGCAATACGATTGAAGAAATGGCGAATGAGTGCATCAAACGGGGGTTGGAATACCTTGTTATTTCCGACCACTCCCAATCAGCCGGATATGCCAACGGATTGAAAGAAAACCGTATCAGGGCACAGCACCAGCAAATTGATGGGTTAAATAAACATCTGGCGCCTTTTAAAATCTTCAAAAGCATTGAAAGTGATATACTTAACGATGGCAGCCTTGATTATACGGAAGAAGTGTTAAAGACCTTTGACCTGGTGATTGCCTCTGTACACAGCAACCTGAAAATGCCGGAAGACAAAGCCATGAAGCGGCTGATAACGGCGATTGAAAATCCTTACACCACTATTCTTGGCCACATGACAGGACGATTACTCCTTAGTCGCAATGGTTACCCACTTGATCATAAAAAAGTAATTGAAGCCTGTGCGGCCAATAATGTGGTGATAGAATTAAATGCCCACCCCCGACGTTTGGATATTGACTGGAAATGGATTGATTATGCTATTGAAAAGGGAGTATTACTTTCTATTGACCCCGATGCCCATGCACTTAGCGGTTTTGATGATGTAAAGTATGGAGTGCTTGCCGGGCAGAAAGGTGGAATGGAGAAGGAGAATAATTTGAGTAGTTTTGGATTGAAGGAGTTTGAGGAGTGGTTAACAAAAAGCAAAGGCAAAAAAAGATATGAACCCTAATTACCCATACTTACATTGGTTAATTACTTTGATTGTTGCTCCATTTATGCCTGCTCTATATGGATTAATTTTTAATCCTTTCGAAGGACAGATATTAGAATCTCATGAAATTTACGTAGTGATTTTTATTGTGTCGATATTCTTATCTTTTCCCACTTTCACAATCTATTATCTGGTTTTTTTATACTTATCAAAAAAGAAAACAAATCTGGTTTTAAAAAAATTGCTTTTAATAAGTTGTACTGTTGCAGGTATTATCATAACATTACTAATTATTGGAGGTTCGCTAATACCTACATTCATTTTATCATATTCCGTAGCGGCAATAATTACTGGAATGGTATTGAGGATAAAGAACAAAGAAGATATGCCTCAGGATTTTGAAACGAACAATTAACTGCTTTGGTGAACCATCCGGCTGGAAAATCATTTTACCACCCTATCCCATAATCCTCCCCATTATTACTACTACCACCCCAGAAACTTCCATGCTTCCAGTCAAAATAAATAGCATTGATAGGGCCGCTGGTGCGGTTACCGGTTGTTACTTTATAACCCATCTTGGTTAGTTCATTTTTCACTTCATCTTTTGTTGTATTACTTACAAGAATTTCTCCCGGTCTTGGTTTACGGTCTTCCATTTTAGTACCACCAAGCGAAAGCCACAATTGGTTGCTATTAATATTCGCTGCTTCACAGGCTTGTTGCACTGTCATTCCAAATTCAACCATGTTCAAAAAGAATTGTAACAGGTTTTGATCTTGAGTATCGCCACCCTGCACTGCAAAAGATAAAAATGGTTTACCATCTTTCAATGCCATGGTAGGTGTTAGTGTTACTCTTGGTCGCTTACCCGGTTCTATCACATTAAAAGGATTGATGTCTGCATCCAATACAAAACTTTGTAACCGCTGGCTCATACCTACACCGGTATTACCTGCAATGCAAGCAGGCAACCATCCACCGCTTGGTGTAATGGAAACCACCCAGCCATCTTTATCGGCTGCTTCAACGGAAGTAGTGCCCATCCATAATCTTTCCATGTATAATTCATTATTCAGAGCTGTACCAGCCGAGTCATGTGCCGGAATAAAATTCCTGTTACCCTCTCCTGCTTTATTCCATTTCTTCAGCAATTCTGTATATGGATTTGTTTTTCCTTCAAACGGATAAGGATCGCCGGGACTAATGCCGGCATCATTCATCTCCGGCCTTATTAAAGCTGCTCTTAGTTTTGCATAATCTTTATTCAATAACCCCTTCATAGGTTCAGCAGGAGGAAAGTAAGGGTCACCATAATAAAAGTCACGGTCAGCAAATGCGAGGTTCATCGTCTGGTACAACGTATGAATATACTGTGTGCTGTTATATCCCATTTTCTTCAAATCAAAATTCTCCAGTATGTTCAATGATTGTAACAATGCGGGCCCTTGTGTCCATTGCTGCAATTTGTACACTTCAATGCCTTTATAATTTACTGACATTGGTTCTTCTTCAATAGGTTTCCATTTAGCCAGGTCTTCTAATGTTATCAATC
>JAYVKT010000578.1:0-2356 GCA_043768195.1 Chitinophagaceae bacterium
CAATTATACCTGTACCAAAATGAAGCAGTGCAGAAAATACAACCTGCATCGCAGACAGCCGTATTTTTTAAAAGCGATGAAATGGAACATGAAGTGGTGCTATGTCATCGAAGCCGGATGAGTATTACTGGCTGGCTGAAAAGTGTATAGCCCTTACTCCCACTCTCTGTTCCCTCCCTATCTTTGCCTTCTAACGAAATGATGATTATGAATCTGGAATTCAACAAAAACGAAGACGCATTAAAACAAAGCCCCAGCGAAATGCGCCGCAGGCTGGAAAAATATGTAATTTTACTACATGAAGTTTATTGTAAAAACACATTCAAAAAAGCAGGAGAAAGCTATAAAGGAGTTTCTCGATGAACATGATGTGGAATTTACCGTGGTAAATGAGGAGCAGGCTGCTTACAAAACCACTCCAAAAAAGACACTGAGCAAAAAAGAAAAGCAGGTG
Organism: Chitinophagaceae bacterium; assembly: GCA_043768195.1. Classification (GTDB taxonomy): domain Bacteria; phylum Bacteroidota; class Bacteroidia; order Chitinophagales; family Chitinophagaceae; genus JJ008. The sequence continues at coordinate 455 of JAYVKT010000578.1, forward strand.
CTTGACGGTCTCTCCCAATCAGTTGAATTTGTAAAAAAATACAGTAAGGGAAAAGTAAAGGCAAAATCCATCAACCAACTGCTGAATGAACTTTAGTATTATCCCCACTCCCCCTTTTGAAAAAGAACTAAAGCAACTTGCTAAGAAATATCCTTCCATCAAAAAAGACATGGCTGATTTGGTAAGTCGTTTATTGCAAGAACCTAAAACTGGAACTCCGTTAGGCCATAATTGCTACAAAATAAGAATGGCCGTTACATCAAAAGGGCAAGGCAAATCCGGCGGTGCAAGGGTTATCACTTTTGTACAGGTAATTGAAACAACTATTTTTCTGCTTTCCATTTACGACAAAGCAGATACCGAAAATATTTCTGATAAGGAACTGAAAGAAAGATTGAAAGGATTGAAGTAAATAGGAATATATTTCTCCGCCTTCCCGCAACCATGCTTCTACAAACTCAGCATGACATACGTTCCTCCTTATCTTTGCCGTTCAACGTATTGCACAATGAACCTCGAATTCAACAAAAACGAAGACGCATTAAAACAAAGCCTCAGCGAAATGCGCCGCCGGCTGGAAAAAATATATGAAGGCGGCGGTAAAAAAGCCATTGACAAACAAAGAGAGAAAAATAAACTTACTCCCCGTGAAAGGATTGATTACTTAATTGATAAGGATTCGTCCTTTATAGAAATCGGTGCTTTTGCCGGTTATGAAATGTATGCGGAACAAGGTGGTTGCCCTGCGGGTGGCACGGTGGCAGGCATCGGTTATGTAAGCGGCAGGCAATGTGTAATACTCGCCAACGACCAAACGGTAAAAGCTGGTGCCTGGTTCCCCATTACGGGTAAAAAGAATTTGCGGTTGCAGGAGATAGCGATGGAAAATCATTTGCCGGTTATTTATTTGGTGGACAGTGCCGGCGTATTTCTACCCATGCAGGATGAAATATTTCCAGACAAAGAACATTTTGGCCGCATTTTTCGCAACAATGCCCGCATGAGTGGCATGGGCATTACACAGATAGCTGCGGTGATGGGACCATGTGTGGCAGGCGGTGCTTACTTACCAATTATGAGTGATGAAACATTGATGGTGGAAGGCAATGGTTCTATTTATCTGGCAGGGCCATACCTTGTAAAAGCTGCCATCGGTGAAGACATAGATAATGAAACTCTGGGTGGTGCAGTAACGCATACAGAAATATCGGGCATTGCAGATTATAAATTCAAGACAGAACAGGAATGCATGGATCATATTAAAAAAATGTTTTCCATGCTGGGCGATAAACCTAAAGCTGGTTTTGACAGGATAGCAGCGAAAACACCAAAGAAAAAGTCAGAAGAATTATATGGTTTATTTCCGCATGATGGTAAGCCTTATGATATGGTGCACATTATTCATCGCATTGTTGACGATTCCGAATTTGAAGAATTTAAAGAAGACTATGGTAAAACAATTGTGTGCGGCTATGGCAGAGTAGATGGCTGGGCCGTGGGCATTGTGGCTAATCAACGAAAAATAGTGAAGAGTAAGAAAGGTGAAATGCAAATGGGCGGTGTTATCTATAATGACAGTGCCGATAAGGCAGCAAGGTTTATTCTCAATTGCAATCAGAAAAAAATACCACTGGTGTTCTTGCAGGATGTTACCGGCTTTATGGTGGGCAGCCGCAGCGAACACAGTGGCATTATTAAAGATGGCGCAAAGATGGTAAATGCGGTTGCTAACTCTGTTGTACCAAAAATCACCATCATTATTGGTAACAGTTATGGTGCCGGCAACTATGCTATGTGTGGTAAAGCATACGACCCTCGTTTTATTTATGCATGGCCTACGGCAAAGATTGCCGTGATGGGTGGTGATGCAGCAGCAAAAGTGCTATTGCAGATTGAAGTAGC
>JAYVKT010000579.1:0-7512 GCA_043768195.1 Chitinophagaceae bacterium
CTAATAAAATGGGTGTTTTAATTTTATCTGCATTGCTAAAGGGGCTCATGGCATTATAGAGGTCGGGTGCCTGCCAGTAGGTACGGTCTTCATTTTGAAAACCAAATGGCGTAAGCGAACGGTTATAAGCACCGCTTCTGGCTATTCCGGCTTTAAAAAGTTTGGTATGGGCAAGCAAGTTTGCCGTCATAAAAGCCCCATAACTGTGTCCGCCAACAGCCACACGGTTTTTGTCACCCACACCTATCGAATCAAGCATATTAATAGCCGCTTCAGCATTCATCGTCAGTTGCTCGATAAAATTATCATTAGGTTTTTTGTCTTTGCTTGTTGCCACAATTGGCATTTCTGCGTTATTGAGTACAGCATAGCCTTGTGTAACATAGTAAATGGCCGAACCCCAGTTTAGTAATGTAAACTTATGTTCGCTGCCACGGATTTGTGCCGCATCAGCAGCAGAATTGTATTCGGCAGGGTAGGCCCAGATAAAAACAGGCAGCTTGCCATCACGGTTTTTATTATATCCTTTCGGCAGATACAGGTCGCCGGTAAGGTCAACACCATCTGCTCTTTTGTATCTTACCTTTTCTTTGGTAACGCCGTCTAATTGTGGATATGGATTGGTAAACTGTGTTATCTGTCTGTCAGCAATTCTTGCTTTCAGATTTTTAATCCAATAGTTAGGTACTTCTTTTTCACTTTCTTTTCGTGTCAGCAATTCTAATTTATCTGCGTTCAATATACTAACCACCGATTCAAAATAACCTTCATTGCTGCGCCAGATAATGTCAGTTTTTTTACTGCCTAAATCAAAAGTGGCGATAAAGGGGAGATCACCTTTGGGTGAGCTGCCGGTTTGGTTGTTCATAAGTAGTTTGCTGCCGTTGTCAATCAGTTTAACTACCTCACGGCTCCATTGATTTTTTTCTGTAACAGGGTTTCCGGGATTGGAGTATGCGTCGGTTGTATTTCTTTCCATCAACTTTTCCATTTCGCCATTGGATGGATTGTACCGGCTTACTTGTGTCTGTTGTTTTCCCCGCAGGCCTTCATATACTAATGCAAAAGTTGAATTGCCCCAGGCTGTTCCCTGGTACCGCATTTTTGTTTTAAAAAGCAATTTTGATTCGGTGTTAAAAGGGGCAGTGATTGCATACACGGCATCATGGTAGTCAATATTTTTTTTAATAAAACCACTGTCTAATGGCATACACCAGATAACAGTAGCTGGCTCGTCATCTCTCCAATCAAAACTACGGGGTGCTAATTGTACATTATCATTACCACTTGGTGCTGTTTCTGCTGAGGGCAGATCGGCTAATTGTTTTACCTGTTTTCCATTTATATCAGCAATAAAAACGTTAGCAGGAAAACCACCTGCCGGTACGGTGTACGAAAATGGTTTCTTTAAGGTGCGGACTAACATATATTTTTTATCTGGCGAAATATTGATGCTGCTATAGATGGCAGGCGAGCCAATTTTTGTTTCAGCACCGTTAGTATTCTTAACCAACTGTGTAGTTGCATAGAATTCATACAACTGTTCATCATAAGGGCTTTTAATTAAATCCTGAAAAGTAGGACGGGGAGCAGCCTTGCCATAATTTTCCTGGGTAGTTGGCCCTTTGGGCATTGCCGGTTTTGGCGGGGCTGCACTGGTGGGTTTTATAGCAGTGCGATACATAAGCGTATTGTCATCATACCACTGGTAGCCGCCGGTAATTACATTTAACGCAGTTTTATTTACCTGCATTGCTTTTTGTGTTGCCACATCTATTACATAGAGATCAACACGGCTGCTGCTGGTTTGAGTAAACGCAATTTTTTTATCGTTGGGGCTCCAGCTAATATTGCTGGCAGATAATATAGCCGGTAACCCGGTAATTTTATACTCTTTGCCAGAGGCAATATTTCGTAACGTAAGATTATTGATAAAATTCTGGCGGCTTGGCGCATAGTTGGCAGGATTGATTCGAAGACCGGCAATTTTAAGTTCGGGGCGGGCCAGCTCTTCTACAGAAGGGTAACTATTGCTTTGTATAAATAACATCCACTCACCCTTATCATCCACACTTACATTGGGTGATGCTTTTGCCAGCAGCATATCAGTAATGTCTTTTGGCGGTGTTTTATAACTACCATCATCCTGTGCAGCAGCAGTAATGCAAAAAAAGAAAAGAGATACTGTAATAAGAAGGTAAAAGCGTTTGGCTGTCATACAATAAATTTTAGTTGTTCAAGGTAAGCAAGTAATGGCTCTTGAAAAAGCCGCCGGTGGAAAAAACAGTCCCGATTGTCAGGAAAGCACAACGGCGGCCGGTATTTTCATCATATCCAGCTTCTTTTTTAGCGGCTTCATTCTAAGTAAATCTAAAATAGTTGGTGAATCTTATGTTTTGCTATTATATTTGCGATGTAATGAAACAACAAATTAACAATACATGGTGGTGGCATACAAGGCTAAGGGGTCTGTAATGTCATAACTATATTTGCTTAAATATATTCAGGCCCCGACAGAAGTGTTCGGGGCTTTTAATTTTTTCGACATGAGGAAAATAGAAATTGCTACAACTTGTAAAAGAATGCTGGCGGATGTGTTTACACCTGTTGGTATCTACCTGCGACTGCGGGACAAGTTCCGGGATACAATATTACTGGAGAGTACTGACCATCATTCGTCGGAGAACAGTTATTCGTTCATCTGTATCAATGCAATTGGGGGAATGGAAATAACTTCAAAAGAAAGCTTAGAGTTTAAACTACCGGGGCAGAAGCCAGAGAAAATCTCGTTGAACAATACTAACGAAGTGCCTACTTTGCTATGGAATTTCATGCAAAAATTCGACATTAAGAGGGGAGAAAGTAAGGAAGAAAAATTTGCACAAGGCTTATTTGGTTATACCACCTATGATGCTGTACAATTTTTTGATACGGTAAAACTCACACCTCACACCTCACACCTCGCAGCTATCCCTCTTATGAGATACCGGCTGTACCAATACGTAATTGCCATTAATCATTTTAAAGATGAACTATTTATCTGCGAGAATAAAGTAACAGGTGTTGAGAGTGATGTGGCGGCTGTCGAGTCGTTGATAAGAAGTAAAGATGTTCCTGTTTATCCTTTCAATGCTAAGGGAGATGAAACCTCCAATATGAATGATGAGGAGTATAAGGAAATAGTGAAAAAAGGGATTGCCAGCTGTCATAGAGGCGATGTGTTCCAGATTGTACTCAGCAGAAAATTTCAGCAACAATTTACCGGCGATGAGTTTAATGTCTATAGAGCTTTGCGTAGCGTTAATCCCTCGCCGTATTTATTCTTCTTTGACTATGGTGATTATAAACTGATGGGTTCATCACCCGAAGCACAATTGCTGATTCAAAATGGTAAGGCGGTAGTTCATCCCATTGCCGGAACATATAAACGAACTGGTGATGATGAAGCTGATAAGCTGGCAACTGAAAGATTATTAAAAGATGCGAAAGAAAATGCAGAGCATGTAATGTTAGTGGATTTGGCAAGAAATGATTTAAGCCGTTTGTGTGATGAAGTGGAAGTAGCAAAGTACCGGCAGGTGCAATATTTTTCTCATGTCATTCATTTGGTGAGTGAAGTAACGGGTAAAGTAAGAGAAGGCAGCAATCCATTTGAATTGGTTGCAAAAACATTCCCTGCAGGTACATTGAGCGGTGCACCAAAATTTAAAGCCATTGGATTGATTGATTCGTATGAGCCAACAGCAAGGAGTTATTACGGTGGTGCCATCGGCTTTATAGGATTTGATGGCAGTTGTAATCATGCTATTATGATACGAACTTTTTTAAGTAAGAATAATACACTCACTTACCAGGCAGGGGCAGGGGTGGTGGCAGCGAGTAATCCTGAAAGTGAATTGCAGGAAGTGAATAATAAATTAGGAGCATTGAAGAAGGCGATTGAAATGGCGAAAGATATTTAATTACAGGTTCATAGTTCATGGTTCATAGCAGGCCGCTTACCATGAACTATCGGCTATTAACCATGAACTATGCGAATTCTTGTTTTCGATAATTACGATTCATTTACTTACAACTTAGTTCACTTAGTGGAGAAGATAACTCATACTAAAGTTGAAGTATATCGTAACGACCAGATAGCGATGGAGAAAGTAAAAGAGTACGATAAGATTATTTTATCTCCCGGTCCAGGCATACCGGAAGAGGCGGGATTGTTATTGCCATTGATAAAAGAATATGCGGCCACTAAATCAATATTGGGAGTTTGTTTAGGTCACCAGGCAATAGGGGAAGCATTTGGTGGAACATTGACGAATCTTTCAACAGTATATCATGGAGTAGCAAAGCCGGTAAAGATTGATGCGACTAAAAAGCCACCGTTATTTGAAGGATTGCCTGAAACCTTAGAAGTCGGTCGTTATCATAGTTGGATTATTGCAGAAGAAAATTTTCCTGCTGAATTAGAAGTAACAGCAAGGGATGAGAATAATTACATTATGGCATTGCAGCACAAGCAGTATGATGTGCAGGGTGTGCAGTTTCATCCGGAAAGTGTGCTGACACCAATGGGAGAAGATATTTTGAGAAATTGGTTAAGCCCCCATCCCCTAAAGGGGAGTAAGGCATAAACTTTTATTAACTAAAATTCCCCTTTAGGGGATAGGGGTATGAAGAAGATTTTACAATATTTATTCGAACACAAAACGCTGACAAGAGATTCAGCGAAAGAAGTGCTGGTTAACATCGGTAAAGGCACTTACAACGATCATGAAGTAACGGCGTTTATGACGGTGTACCTGATGCGCAGCATTACCATCGAGGAACTACAAGGCTTCCGTGATGCGTTGCTGGAATTATGTGTAAAAGCGGATTTGAATGAATACGATGCAATAGACATTGTAGGTACCGGCGGTGATGGAAAAAATACGTTCAACATTTCTACACTGGCATGTTTCATCGTAGCAGGTACCGGGCAAAAAGTAGCCAAGCATGGTAACTATGGGGCATCATCCATCAGTGGTTCATCGAATGTGATGGAACAGTTGGGTTACAAATTCAGTAATGATAACAGTAAACTGAAAAAAGAAATTGAAACAGCTAATATCTGTTTTCTTCATGCACCATTATTTCACCCTGCATTAAAAACAGTAGGACCGATAAGAAAGAATCTGGCGATGCGTACTTTCTTTAATATGCTGGGGCCGATGGCAAATCCAGCTCATCCTAAGTATCAATTGGTGGGAGTGTATAGTTTGGAGATGGCGAGAATTTATAATTATTTGCTACAGCAAACAGAAAAAGCATTTACCATTATTCATAGTTTGGATGGCTATGATGAAATATCACTGACCAACGATACGAAAGTGATAACGAATGAAGGAGAACGGATAATGACACCGGAGCAATTGGGTAAGCGAATGGTATCGGCAGAAGATATAAGCGGTGGTAACAGTGTGGATGAAGCCGCAAAAATCTTTACTACTATTTTGAAAGGTGAAGGAACATGGGCACAGAATGCCGTGGTGCTGGCGAATGCAGCAATGGCATTACATTGCACCGGGAATTATAAAACGTATGATGAGGCATATAATGCAGCAGTAGAAAGTTTGGAGAGTGGGAAGGCGAATGAGTGTTTGAAAAAATTAATACAAGCCCCCTAAATCCCCACAAGGGGGACTTTAGACCCTGATGATTTGCGATTCATTATTAATTCTATAATTGTGATTAAGGTATGACTTTGCAGCCCCGAAGGGGCGGTATGTTAGTAGCCCCGGATGAAATACGGGGTAAATGATAAAAGCAATTTTTTCAGAATCCGCCAGTTGGCGGAGTGATATATTTTTAAAAAAGCGAATGGACATTTTAGAAACAATAGTAGCAGCGAAAAGAAAAGAAGTTGAAAAGTTCAAACCGATGAGCAGCATCGAAAGGTTTGAAAAGGATGGTTTTTTCTGGCAGATAGCTAACCGGTCGTTGGTAAAACATTTATTGCTGCCAGGAAGTACCGGCATCATTGCAGAGTTTAAAAGAAAAAGTCCGAGCAAAGGTTGGTTTAAAACCAAAGAACTGGAAGTGGAACCTGTGGTGGTGTCGTACAATAAACATGCGGCTGGTATTTCTGTATTAACAGATGGTGAATTCTTCGGCGGTGATTTGGACGATTTGATACAAACAAAAGTGATTACAGATATTCCCGTACTGCGCAAAGATTTTATTATTGATAAATGGCAGATAGCCGAAGCGAAAGCATTTGGGGCTGACGTAATTTTGCTGATTGCTGCTTGTTTGACAAAAGATGAAGTAAAAGAATTTGCAGCGTATGCCAACAGTATCGGTCTTGAATCAATACTAGAAGTGCATAATGAAGAGGAACTCGGTCATTGCTGCGATGAAGTGAGTATGGTGGGAGTGAACAACCGTAACCTGAAGACCTTTGAAGTAGATATTAATACCTCGCTGCAACTGATTGATAAGATACCGACTGGTAAACCGGCTATTGCCGAAAGTGGTATCAGCAGCGTAGCGTCTATCGTAACTTTGCGGAATGCGGGGTTTAAAGGATTTTTGATAGGCGAGAATTTTATGAAGGAAGAGCAGCCGGGAAAGGCATTTGAAGAATTTATAAATAAAATAAAAGAGTAGCCACGAAATGACACGAAAACACACAAAACTCTTCTTTGTATTTTTCGTGTTAATTAGTGTGATTTCGTGGCAAAACAAAACCAAACTATATGAATATAAAAGTATGTGGCATCACCGAAATGAAACAACTACAACAGCTCGATGGGCTGGATATTGATTTTGCAGGATTGATATTTTATAAAGAATCTCCCCGCTATATCGGTGATAAAATCTCCAAGCAAGATTTGAAAAAGGCTGATTTTGATTTAAAGAAAGTGGGAGTGTTTGTAAACCCGGAGATGATTGATGTGTTAGATGCCATAGATGATTATGGTCTGGATGCCGTGCAACTGCATGGCGATGAAAGCCCCGAAATGTGCGAAGACCTGAGCAGCGAAGTGGAAGTGATAAAAGCTTTTCGGGTGACGGATGGGGTGGATATTGATAAATTAGTTGCCCCGTATGATGCCGTATGTGATTATTATTTGTTTGATACCGGTGGTTACACCTCCCCCTTGGCGGGAGGCCGGGAGGGGGCCTTTGGTGGCACCGGCAAACAATTTGACTGGACTATTTTAACCAAAGCCAAAATTGAAAAACCATTTTTCTTAAGTGGCGGCATTAGCCCGGATGATGCGCCGAAAGTAAAAGCCTTTAAGCATCCTGATTTTTTTGGAGTGGATATCAATAGCCTGTTTGAGAAAGAACCGGGAGTGAAGGATATGAGTAAGGTGTTGCATTTTCGGCAGGCGATGAAGAAGTGAAACCCACCCCTTTCGAAGTTTCTTCATTGCAAGATACTTCGGCCCCTCCAAGGAGGGGATGGCGGTCGTTTTAGTTTGTACTTATTGTGAATAAATTGCTTTAGGACACTTCCCCTCCCTGGAGGGG
>JAYVKT010000580.1:0-2932 GCA_043768195.1 Chitinophagaceae bacterium
GAGAATTACTCTCTGGTCTGTTTCAACTTTTACAAATCGGTTTTCATTGTTATCTCAGGACAAGCTGAAAAGCTTTCGGTTTTACCCTAAACCCTAAAATGAAAACGATGAAAACATTTGTACCCCTTATGCTTGGTTTGTTGCTGTGTGTTTCTGTACAGGCACAGAATAAATTTCTCCCCGGTCCGGATGCGGATCTACAAACCTTGCCAACCGGTAGTTATGTAATTGCAATGGATAATGCCTTGCAAACAAACACTGCGGGTAATTTTAACCTGAAAACGTATGGCCTTATAACTTACTTGCTTAATAACAATGTAAAGTTGAATTGGGTAATCCGTGCAGGAAAAGCAAAAAATGGTATAGATTTTTCAGCTTCTGCTGAACAAATAAGACCAACATTAACAGCTAATGCTTCAAGAGACTTTAAAGCAGGCCCGTTTGTAATAAAGGCCGCCGACACTACTGGTGTAGCAGCTTTAATTACTCTTTTTTATACAACAGCAGTATTAACCGGAAATAACCGCCCCCGGGTTTACAGGCTTGCATCAGCAGCAACGAATGTGGATATACGACATGACATGAGTGGGTTTAGACCCAAAGTTGCTATTTTAGATGATGGAAGAAATACTGCTATACATGTAAATTATATGACAATGTGTAGTATTCCTACTTCAAATTATACTACTGCGTATAGTGGAGTAGATTTGCTGACAAAATGTTTTACGTTTGCCAGCGAACCTCACAATGATGCTTCGTTACCTGCTACAATTTCTGCAATAAAAAGATTTGTACAATATGGCGGAAATTTTCTTGCTCAATGTGCAGCGGTAGAAGCTTATGAAAACAGCCCGCAAGGACATTTTCATACATCAGCTGGAATGGATGTAACGAACTCAAATACTGCGGCTGCTTCGGTTGTTTATCCTAACCCTGATCTTAGCTATACTCAGTTTGAAGGTGTATTTAATGTAAATAAAACAGGCAGCGTTAAAAACTGGAGATTAGCAAGCGGTAGTTCTTTTATTAATAATGAACACAATCATGCCACTGGCGGCACAACAATTGGAGCCAGTGTTTCAAAACTTACTTCGGCGGCTCTTTCTGGTGGCCTGGTTTTTTATCTTGGAAACCACACCTTTACTGATGCAACAGATATAGAAGATATAAATGGTGTGAGAATGTATATGAATGCGATGCTAACGCCTAATGCAATTAATATCAATTGCAATACCGGCACACCTTTACCCTTTCCTTTGCCAGTAAAGCTGGTAGCATTTAATGCAAACCTGAGCCAGGATCAATCAAGGGTTGATCTTACCTGGATTACCGCTCAGGAAAGTAATTCAAGTCATTTTGTTGTGGAGAGAAGTACAGATGGCATCAACTTCAATGAGGCAGGAACAGTATTTAGTTATGGCAACTCTTCTGTTGAAAAAAACTATCAGTTAGCAGATAACATCAGCTCTGTAACAGCTACTATTATTTATTATCGTCTTCGCCAGGTAGATATTGATGGTAAGGCAGAATACTCAGCCACAAGGATGGTAAAAATTGGTAAATCATCTGAAAATACAATTAGTATTCAAACATACCCTAACCCGGTTAGCAATCAGCTACAGATTACGATTCCGGCCAATTGGCAGAATAGAAAAGTGGTGTATGAAATAGTAAATGTCTATGGTCAGGCAGCTATGCGTATCGAATCAGCCAACAGCAGCCAAACAGAAACACTAAATATAAGTAGTCTTAAAAGTGGGTTTTATATTGTAAAAGTAACTTGTGAAGGCAAAACAGCACAACAGAAAATAGTTAAGCAATAAAAATTTTATATACAGAGGGACTCCGGACATTACCGTTCCGCATTATGCGGAACGGTTTTTTTAATTAAAAATAATTTGGTTTATATTATAAACTACTTTATGTTTGCGTTTCAAATATGAATTTTGTTATGAAACAGATACGGGTTGCATTATTTTTTCTGCTGGCAACAGGCTTTTTTCAGGCAGTGTCAGCACAGGTTACAGTAAAGGGAGTAATAAAAGATAATAAAGCAAAGCCTGTTCCCGGGGTTAGCATCTCCATAAAAGATAGTTATGATGGAGGCACTTCAGATTCTTCAGGAAAATATTCCTTCAAAACAACAGAGAAAGGCGAGCAGCTGCTGGAAATAAGTTCGATAGGCTATAAAACTATTGAACAAAAAATAAAACTGGAAGGCAACACTATTGTTATTGATGCAATAGTAAAAGAAGAAATAAGTGAATTGACGGCTGTTGTACTATCTGCAGGTACTTTTGAAGCCAGCGACAGAAAAAGAGCAGCTGCTGTTTTAGATCCTATAGATATTGTAACAACGGCCAGTGCTAATGGTGATATAACAGGAGCCTTAAAAACATTACCCGGCGCACAACAGGTAGGGGAAAGTGAAGGTCTTTTTGTTAGGGGTGGCACTGCTGCGGAAACAAAAACTTTTATTGATGGCACATTAGTAAACAATTTCTTTTACAGCAGTGTTCCTAATATTGCTCAGTTTGGCCGTTTCTCCCCATTTATTTTTAAGGGAACCGTTTTCAGTACAGGTGGCTATTCTGCATTGTATGGACAAGCTCTTTCTTCCGCATTAATATTGGAGTCAATTGATTTGCCTGATCAATCATCTGCTAACGTTGGTATAACTGTATTAAGTGCTAATGCCGGTATTCAACATCTTGCAAAAGACAAAAAATCTTCCTGGGGGTTTGGCTATGGCTACACCGACCTCAGCCTTGCATTTGCCCTCATCAAACAAAGGCAGGATTTTTCAAAAGTGCCCACTTATCATAACCTCGATGCTAACTTCCGCATTAAAACTTCTAAAACAGGCATACTGAAATACTACGGCTACTTCAGCAGCAATAAATTAGCCTTTACTACAAACAGTATTGATTCG
>JAYVKT010000581.1:0-6576 GCA_043768195.1 Chitinophagaceae bacterium
GCTACTGTACATCTTATCTTTCTTACTCTCTTGTTATTTTGTTTCTTACTTCACCCGGATTTATATTTTTAGCGACCGGCACACTTTCTACAGGTATAGGTTTAGTTTCACTTACTACCAGGGTCTTTTTAGCCAGTTCAGTTTTGGTAGTCGTATCAACTACAACTGGAGAAGAAGGAAAGGTTTTTGCCAGTTTATCAAGTGCCAATGTGTTACTTATTGTATCCCTGCCCATAATAATATCTGTGGTTACCCACCCCTCAGTATTTGTTGCTGCGCTATCTAAATCAAGAAAACGGAGTGATGTTGCCTGGCTGTCTGTTACCACCGGAGTTCTTGGCGAAAACAGTTTACTGGTGTATTCTTTACTGGCTGCACAACTTGCTGCCATTGCCACTATCATCATCAAAATCACCGCTTGTCCTATTCTCGCTGTTTGCATGTTTATTGATTTTAATTTTAAGGAAATAAAACCTTAACGTATTTACTTTTCAATTCATTTGCCATAAATTCATAAAATCAACCAGTATGAAATATTTTTTCATAGTCTTAACAATAATCGTAAGTGGTGCAACAGCAAAAGCCCAAACACCTGAAGACTCAGTGAAAGCAATTATCAACAAAATGTTTACCGCCATGAAAAATGCTGATCCGGTTTCATTGAAAAGCTGTTTTGCAGATAGTATGGTGTTTCAAACTATTTCAAGAAATAAAGAGGGGGATCTGATTGTAAAGAACGAAGACCAAACTGGCTTCATTAATTTTATTGGTAAGGAATTGCCTGGAAATGCTGATGAAAGAATAATTTTTGATGTTGTAAAAGCAGATGGGCCGCTGGCTATTGCCTGGACGCCGTATAGGTTTTATTATAAAGGCCAGTTCAGTCATTGCGGAGTTAACTCGTTTCAGTTGGTACGTTTTAAAGGGGAGTGGAAGATTCAGTACCTGATTGATACAAGAAGAAAACAGGGATGCACAGAGAATTAAGTTAGCAGGTAGTGGGCAAAAAGAAACCCCTCGTAGAAACGAGGGGTGTAAACCAAAACCAACTGCTTATGAGAAACTTTTCAAATATTTTTTATTTTATTACTATTTCTGTTGCCGATGCTTTGACTACTTCTTTCTTCGGAAGGTTTAATGTCAACACACCATTGATGTAAGAAGCTTCGATATTCGTTGCATCAATTTTTTCATCTAATGTGAAAGATCTCTTAAAAGAACGATAGTTGTATTCCCGGCGAATCTGCTTCTCAAACGGGGTGTCTTTCACCTGTTCTTTTTTCTCTGCCGAAATAGTCAACAGACTTTGATCAAGATTCACTTTAAAATCTGTCTTTTCAAAACCAGGAGCTATTACTTCTAATAAATAACTCTTGTCTGTTTCTTTGACGTTAACCGGAATGAATCCCTTTCGTTCGCTATTGTTAAATTCATTTTTGAATAAACCAGGCAGTTCGGAAAAAAGATCGTCAACTAAATTGTTGAAGGTTCCTTCGAAAGGCTTGCTATTAAACTTTACGTTTGTCATGGTCATTTAGTTTTATTTGTTTTACAATTTGTGATACAATTACTTTTTGTCAAACTGTGTACCACCGGCTTTTCCCCTGTCATTTTTGACTAAAGAAATCAAAACAAAAGACAGAATTTCCGAAAAGAGGAAATTCTGCTGACATATTTTCTTCTTCTGCACAACAAGTACAATACCGGTAACATTTTCTTTACTTTTGAGGTTCAATAAAAACATACACATGTATCCTGAAGAAATAGTAATCCCCATGAAAGAAGAGTTAACTGAAAACGGATTTACCGAACTCCTTTCATCAACTGAAGTAGAATCTCAATTAGCAAAAGAAGGAACAACCCTCGTAATGATTAATTCAGTTTGTGGTTGCTCAGCAGGTACTGCTCGCCCTGGTGTGCTGATGTCTGTTGCAAACACAGAGAAAAAACCTGATTTTTTAGCTACTGCTTTTGCTGGTTTTGATATTGACGCTGTTAAAACCTTGCGCCAGCATCTGATGCCTTATCCACCGTCTTCGCCTGCTATAGCTCTCTTTAAAAATGGCCAATTGGTTCATTTTATCGAACGTCACCAGATAGAGGGAAGATCGGCACAGGTTATTGCACAGAATCTTATTGGTGCTTTTGAGCAGCATTGCAATTGAGGAAGCTACGAATAATGAGCTACGAGTTTCGAGACATGTAACTCGATTTTTTTCGTTGGGTAAAAACTCACAGCTCGAAACTCACAGCTCACGGCTTTATTAGTATATTCGCTTTCCTTAATCAATAGCATGTATCCAAACCTTTATTACGCATTTAAAGACTTATTCGGTGTAGAGTGGAAGTTTCTTCGGTTTGTAAATTCATTCGGCTTTTTTGTTGCTATTGCCTTCATCATTTGTGCTATCGTATTAGCTAATGAACTAAGACGCAAAAGTAAACAGGGGCTTTTTCAACCTACCGAAATGCAGGTAATGGTTGGTCAGCCAGCTACCATACTTGATTTGGGGCTTAATTTTTTGCTCGGTTTTTTACTTGGGTATAAAATTGTAGCCCTGTTTATTATGGACAGCACTGCTACGGAAGACCCCCAGGCATTTATCTTTTCCACCCTGGGAAGCTGGCCTGCCGGTATCGGTTTAGGACTGTTGTTTGCCGGATTAAAATGGTGGGAAAAAAATAAGCAGAAATTAGCCAGGCCAGAAAAAAGAACAGTCAGAATTTGGCCGCATGACAGGGTTGGCGAAATAACTATCATGGCTCTTATTTTTGGCCTGCTTGGCGCCAAACTGTTTGATATTTTTGAAAATTGGTCAGGGTTTTTAAAAGACCCTTCAGCTTATATCTTTTCTGCACAAGGGCTTACTTTTTATGGCGGCCTTATTTGTGCAGCTATTGCAATATGGTTGTACGCTAAAAAGCATAAAATCGGTTTCTGGCATTTAAACGATGCCATGGCGCCAACAATGATGCTGGCCTATTCGCTTGGCCGTATTGGCTGCCAGGTTTCCGGAGACGGGGATTGGGGCATACCTAATACCAATCCAAAACCCTTTAGCTGGCTGCCCGATTGGATGTGGTCATACACTTATCCGCACAATGTAAACGAGGTCGGAGAAAAAATCCCCGGATGTACAGATATTAAGTACTGCAACCAACTTGAAGTAGGTGTTTATCCAACCCCTTTTTATGAAATTGTCGTTTGTTTTATCCTGTTTCTCCTTATCTGGTCGGTAAGAAAAAAGTTCAAAATACCAGGTACTTTATTTGCCCTTTACCTGATGCTAAATGGGTTAGAACGGTTTTTTATTGAGAAAATAAGGGTAAACAATACTTTTGACTTTTTAGGAACAGGTATTATGGTGACTCAGGCGGAGATAATTTCATCTATTCTTTTCCTTTCGGGTCTCATTTTGTGGATTATTTTATGGAGAAGAAAAAAGATAAAGCCAGTCGCTAATACTACTGTAGCCCCCTGATTTAACCAATTGATCTGCATGCTGTGCCAGTATCAGGTATTAGCAGCCTGAGTTTTACACATTCTGCCAACTCCAGAGGTGGTTATGCTATTTCGTATCAAGTTTTCCATTAATTCGCTATGAGATACGGCGAATAAAAGTTACCTTTGCAAACGGTCTTGGACGGACTAATTTTTACTGGCAACTACTATCAATTAACTATCCATTTGCAATATTCTGCAAACAAAGACTGTCATTATACGTTGACATTTAAACATTTTTAGTTATGCGGCAGCTCAAAATTGCTACCCAGATTACCAATCGGGACTCTCAGGCAGTTGAAAAATATTTACAGGAAATTTCTAAAATATCGATGATTACGCCGGAAGAAGAGACCACTCTTGCCCAGCGCATCAAGATGTTCAACAGAAATCCTGTTGACTCTCAACGGGCTCTGGATAAACTGGTTCAGGCCAATCTTCGTTTCGTAGTATCTGTGGCCAAGCAATATCAACATCAGGGACTGTCACTCAGTGACCTTATTAACGAGGGCAACCTCGGCTTAATTAAAGCGGCACAACGCTTTGACGAAACCAAAGGTTTCAAATTTATTTCTTATGCTGTGTGGTGGATTCGCCAATCTATACTACAGGCATTGGCAGAGCAGGGCAGATTAGTCCGCTTGCCACAAAATAAAATTGGCACTTACAACAAGGCTAACAAAGCTTACATGGCTTTTGAACAGGAACATGAGAGAGAGCCATCTACTGAAGAGTTAGCAGAATTACTTGAGATGAGTGAAACAGAAATCAACAACATTTTCCAAAGCAATACCCGTCATACGTCTCTTGATGCACCTGTGCATGAGGCAGAAGATGTAGCCATGGGAGACTTGCTGGAAGGTGGTGATGATACAGATGATGATGTGATGAAGGATTCATTGAGAAATGAAATTCGCCGGGTACTTAAGTCATTGTCTCCCCGTGAAGCGGAAATCGTAAATGCTTATTTCGGACTGGATGGTGAAAATGGCGTCACTATTGAACAAATCGGTCAGAAGTACGATTTGACAAAGGAACGTATCCGCCAGATTAAGGAAAGAGCTATAAAACGTTTACAAAAAGCCAGGTATAGCAGTGCATTAAAAGCATACCTCGGTTAAACAATCTTTATTTTATTTTTTAAATAACTCCAGCCTTTATTTGCTGGAGTTTTTTTTAGGAAGTCAGGTTGAACCTTTTCACCAGTTAGTAGTTAATTTTGTAAGAGCTATGAAAATGCAATCGTTAATAATGATTTTTTTTTCAATCTTACTTTTTTCATCCTGTGAAAAGGGGGTTGAGTTTAAGCTGGATGAGGTAACTCCGAAACTAGTGGTAGAAGCCACTATTGAAAACGGGCAGGCGCCTGTTGTTTATCTTTCAAAAAGCCAGGCTTATTTTTCTAAGATTGACCTTACGGCCTTAGCCAATAGTTTTGTCCGCAATGCTGAAGTCTTTGTATCCAATGGCATATTAACCCATAAGTTAAAGGAGTATGCAATACCTGTTGGCCCCGGCATAAATTTTTATTATTACAGCAATGACCCCGCAAGCCCTGCTACTGCTTTTGTTGGCCAGCTAAATAAAGGATACTCCCTGCGGATTTTATCAGAAGGAAAAGAATACACGGCAACAACAACAATTCCTAATACAACCCGCCGGATTGATTCGGTGTTTTGGAAACCAGCCCCGGCTGGAAACCCCGTTGAGAAAGTAGCAGTGATGGCAAGAGCTTATGACCCACCCGGCTTTGGTGATTATGTCCGGTATTTTACTAAGCGAAACAGCGAACAATTTTATCCGGGGCTCACATCTGTTTATGATGACCAGGTAATTGATGGCAGTAGTTATGAAGTACAAGTAGAAAGGGGAGTTGATAGAAATGATAGCCACCCTGATGGGTATAGTTTTTTTAATAAAGGTGATACGGTAACACTAAAGCTATGCAATATTGATAAGGCCACTTTTGATTTCTGGCGAACAATGGAGTTTACCTATGCCAGTGTAGGCAACCCCTTTTCATCGCCAACAAAAGTGGTGAGTAACATCAAAGGAGGCGGCCTGGGCTACTTTGGTGGTTATGCTGCTCAATACAGGACTATCATTATTCCGCAATAAACTTGTTTGATGATAGCAAAAATTTGCACCTGCTGCATGGTTGGTCGTGTAAGTGACCCGGCTGATTGCCGATTTACCATTAATTTTACCAGATATAAATTAATAATTGAATGGAGACAACAGAAAGAGTACAGTGTTTGATCATTGGTTCTGGCCCCGCAGGTTACACAGCGGCTATTTATGCAGCAAGGGCGGGATTAAATCCTGTTTTATACCAGGGCATACAGCCGGGAGGTCAGTTAACAATCACCACCGAAGTCGAAAATTATCCCGGCTACCCGGATGGTATTCAGGGCCCCGAAATGATGGTACATTTTGAAAAGCAAGCTGCCCGTATGGGTACTGATATTCGTTATGGATTAGCCACCAAAGTTGATTTTTCAGATGCTGTACATAAAGTGCAGATTGATGAAGAAAAGTGGATAGAAGCGGATTCAGTTATTATTTCCACCGGTGCTTCTGCCAAATGGCTTGGATTGGAAAGTGAGCAACGACTGAATGGCTATGGAGTAAGTGCCTGTGCAGTATGTGATGGTTTTTTCTTTAAAGGAAAAGAGGTAGCCATCGTTGGTGCCGGTGACACGGCTGCTGAAGAAGCACTGTATTTATCAAAAATTTGTTCGCAGGTGCATATGATTGTTCGCAAAGGAGAAATGAGAGCCAGCAAAGTAATGCAGGAAAGAGTAATTAAAACAGCTAACATCAAAATTTACTGGCATAGTGAAACGGATGAAGTACTTGGCGATAAAAAGGTACAAGCTGTAAGGATAAAAAATAATGAAACAGGGGAGAAGCAGGAAATTCCTGTCAATGCTTTTTTTGTTGCTATAGGCCATCAGCCAAACTCTGATATTTTTAAAGGATTTCTTGATATGGATGAGGCTGGTTATCTTAAAACTATTCCAGGCACTTCTAAAACAAATATAGAAGGGGTATTTGCCTCCGGCGATGTGCAG
>JAYVKT010000582.1:0-2236 GCA_043768195.1 Chitinophagaceae bacterium
ACAAACACCATTCCAGTTAATATCCTTATTTTTTAATCACATAAAAATAAACCAGCATCCTTTCCGAAAAACCCAATGCCCGGTAAACATAAATGGCACGCTCATTATCTGCCCGTACATGCAGGTAAGGTTTTTTGGCATTTGCAATGATTTGTGTTAACTGTGACAGCAGTAATTGTTTAGCATATCCCTTTCCCAGAAAATCAGGATGGGTACATACTGCACTGATCTCAATATGATCAAAACAATGAAAGCGCTGTCCCGTCATAGCCACCAGTTGACCATTTTCAAAAATACCTTCATAATTACCAAATTCAATGGGTCGGGTACCAAATGGGCCGGGCTTGGTTAATTTGGTTAAAGCAAGCATCTGGGGAACATCGTTTTCACTAAGCAATGTGATGCCCGTTTTTTCATAAACCTGAACACCTGGCTGATCATAGATCATTTGTAATCCGGGAATGCAATCAATCACTATCCATTCTTTGGATAAAGTCAAAGGTTGATCAGCCCATAAAAGAACGGGTTGGTCAGTAACAGATTGCTCATACAATTCCAGTAAGTTGGCTGGTGAATTATCAATTAATCCTGCAAAAGGGGAAACCGATTTATCAAAAAATTTAACCCGCTCTGAACCGCTTGACAGGTGCCGGTTACCGGAGATCATTGCATTCCAAACCGGGTTATCCAGACTGTTTTCCATTGGTACAAATCTATCAAAAAAATCAGCTACGCATCTACAGGGTTTGAAAACAAAACTGGCTATAACCTGCTTACCTGTCACATGAGCCCGTAACTTTATCCTATGTGTAAATTTGAAAGTACCCTCGTTTTTTTATTACTTATCGGTTTATCAGTAAAGTCGCAGTATGTTAGCCTGAATAAAACTGAGACCAAACAATTGTCTTCTCTCATTAAAACGGATTCTGTTGCGGGAAAATATTACCAGGCTTTGAAAACATCTGCTGAAGCCGCACTTACACAATCACCCAACCCAATTGATACCATTATTTCAGAAGGCCATTTAGCGACTGATCCTAAAAAAATCAGAACGCAAAAATCATTAGCTGATATGAACAAAATATATGCCCTGGCATTCACTTATCAAATCACCCATAAGCAGGCTTACCTGCAAAAGTGTATAGCATACCTTGTTGCATGGGCAACGGTAAACCAGGGAACAGGAAATCCCATCAACGATACCAAATTAGATCCATTGCTGGAAGGATATGATTTGGTGAAAGCGGATATAGATGTATCGAAAAGAAAAACAATCGAAACATGGCTGATACAGGTTGCTGATGCAGAAATAGCACACCCCCGTTTCAGATCAGCTAATAAATCGGCATACAATAACTGGAACTCACACCGTATCAAGGTTGTTGGATTGATTGCTTATATACTTGATAAGAGGGAATACAAAATATTTACAGATACCAGTTTGCAAACACAGATCCTGAATAACCTGTATGCCAATGGATCAGGTATGGATTTTGAAGAAAGGGATGCCCTCCATTACCACACGTATTCACTGGAACCCTTGCTGAAAATAGCCACTGTGATTTTGCGTGCTACCGGTGTAAATTATTATACCTATACTTCTACCTCCGGTTCGTCCATTCAAAAATCGATGTTGTTTTTACGTCCCTTTACTACGGGGGACCAGGTACACCACGAATTTGTAAACAGTAAAGTGGCGTTTGACAGGCAACGGGCAGAAAACAAAGAACCGGGTTATACGATAGGTGCAGATTTTAAACCGGAAAAGACCATTGAAGTACTCACATACGCTGCGTATTTTGAACCATCCTATTTAGACATTGTAAAAAAACTGATGCGTACATCGGATACGTATCCCAACTGGCCAGCTGTTTTGAATGCAGTGAGGTTTTCTACAAAAAAATAATTATGGCTCCCATCTTCGTACTTGTTTTTCTTATTGCAGGTATTATTTTTTTTATTCGCTATAAAAAGCCTGTTAAAAAAATTGACTTGCCCTTGGGATATCAAAATATATTGACAGAACACGTAGCCTTTTATCGCTCAATTGATGATGCCGGAAAAATACGCTTTGAAGAGAAAGTAAAAGAATTCCTTAGCTATGTAAATATACATGGAGTAAAAACGGAAGTAACTGATCTTGATAAACTACTTATCGCATCAAGTGCTGTGATCCCGATATTCGGTTTTCCGGAATGGAAATATTACAATTTGCGGGATATATTGTTGTATCCGG
>JAYVKT010000583.1:0-5929 GCA_043768195.1 Chitinophagaceae bacterium
AAAAGAAAATAACCAGCACCAACTGGATAAACTATTGGATGAAATAAAGAAACGGGAAAAAGAATTCGCCGCCGTGTCGGTTGATTACATGAATATGAAGCCTTCTTATTTTAATGCCGGTTGCTGTTGCTTTAGTGACGGTGATATTACGGGGATTGAAATTGAGAATGGTTTTATCCGGTTGATTAAGTGGTCCCTGAAAGCCGGAAAGCCGGAAAGAGAGGTGCTGGAGGAAATAACGTTAAACGAGTTGATGAATGAATTGTAACAAACAAGGCTTGTCGATGCCTTGTTTGCGGTTCGCTGCTTTATTCTGCTGTCAGCAATTGCTCAAAGAAGGCGCCAATATTATTTGCTTTGTCCACAAAATGAAGCTCCAGCATCCAATGTCTTTTGTTTCCGTATTTATCCAATTGAAGTATATCAGTATGATTGTCGGGATGGACATCTAAACACAGATCAGAAGGGTCGTCAGGTTGTTCATGCGGAAAACTACCTACAATATGACCAGCTATTGCATTTCCAAATTCATAGCCATAGCGTTTTGTAAGATCGGTAACGTAATTAAAATATTCAGCACCGGTAAGATTATTCTGTTTAAAATACCAGGCATTTGCTTCGTACCAGGCTGCTTCTATGTCTTTTTTTATTTTTAGTTTTAATGGATCGTTGCCTAAAACATAGGTTCTTCCAAGATCTGCTTCCCAGCCCTCAAAAACAGGATGAAAATCGAAAAAAAGAATATCGCCGTCACTGATAATCAGGTCTGACGGATTTGCGGCATAGGGTTGTAGTGTATTGATACCTGTTCGTACAATTTTTTTGCCCCAATGAGTTTCTGTACCAAAATCTTCTTTGGCAATTTTTACTATTTCATCGCTAAGTGTTGCCTCCGATTTGCCGGTAACTATCAACCCTCTTTGCTCCACTGTATTAAATAATTCTTTTGCTTTTTGCTCGGCACTAATCAGTTTTTGTTTTGTATCAGTCATAGTATTTTGTTTTTTCAGCAAATAATATATATAATCCTGGTTGACTCATTTTTTAAAATCAGAGATAGTATAAAAATAAAATAGAATTACAAATGCTCATTGTTATTCCGTCTGCACAACTTGCACAAAACCCAATTAGCTGTAGTAGCTTTGCCACATTAAACATTCAAAATAATTGTAGTCGCAAAATAAACTACAAATAAAAGGTAGTCAATAAGCGTCAACTTCCTGCCTTCGAAAATGTCTGTCGTACCGCCCCTTGTCGGTGCAACCAATTCTTGCTTTTGTGTATTGACACTAACAATTCTTAAAACTTGATACAGTAGCAATACGATTATGGTATTTCGAAGTCCCGTTGCAGCATGTCCACGAACATTCTGCAATTCTGGACTGTCGTTGAGTTGAAAGTAAAAAAAGAGGTGAGCTAAAGCAATAACAATCCAAATCAAATAAACTGTCAAATTTCTTAGTGATTTATAGTTTAAAAGGTAAAGAAGCAACTGTGTTCCCAATGTATAAAATAAAAGCATCGTCCTGTTGGTATTAGCACTATTACTATACAAAAGGAAGTAGCCACAAATCGCAGTCACTACCACATAAAATGCAATAGATAGTTGGTCCCACAAATCCAATTTGTCAAAATAAAATATTGGTTGAAGCATGTCGGTTTTGCTATTACAGCTAACGTATGTATTTGCGAAAGTTCTTGTTCCAAATTTAATTCATTCTCAACACAAAGCTATCCCCAAAAAGCCCCTCGCTTTGCAACGAAGGGCTTCCTCTTAAAATCCTTTTTTCTTCCAGGTATTATTATCCCGGTTCCATTCGGGTAGTTTTTTATCAGGGTCTAATGTCACTTCTTTTATTTCGCTGGTGGTGGGCACACCAAATGTCCACTCGGCACCACGTTGCCATACTTCTACCGGCAGATTAATCCGGTGTTCTTTACCATTCGTTTCTTTTACCAACACCGTAACTGGCATCACCATTTTTTCTAAATTCTCAATCGTTATATCAGCACCGCTGGCTGGTTTTTCATCCACATACTTTACTTCTTTTACTGTTTGGTCAAGTTTCCAGGTATTAAGAACCCATGCCCTCCAGAACCAACTCAGGTCTTCGCCGGAAACATTTTCCATTGTATGAAAGAAATCCCATGGAGTAGGATGTTTGAAAGCCCAGCGGCTTACATATTCCCGGAAGGCTGCATCAAAGCGGTCTTTACCCAGCACTACATTGCGAAGTGCATCCAGCATTTGTGCCGGTTTCAGGTAAGCTGCCACACCAAGGTTATCCTGTTGAATAACTTCAGGAACATTATACAGGCCATCCATCTCTTCTCCAAACGTATATTTTATCATAAAAGATGAATTGGGGTCGCCAAAGAAACTTGCTTCTTTAAATTCTCCTTTATTAAATTCTTCTGTAGAAAGGCCATTGATAAATGTATTAAAGCCCTCATCCATCCATGCATATTTTCTTTCGTTGCTGCCAACTATCATCGGGAACCAGGTATGCCCAAATTCATGATCTGTTACTCCCCACAAACCGGTGCCGGATGATCCTGAACTGCAGAAAACAATACCCGGATATTCCATGCCGCCTACAATACCTGCCACGTTGGTAGCTGCAGGGTAAGGGTATTCAAACCATTTATTTGAATAATGTTCAATAGAACCTTTTACCATTTCAGTAGAACGCTGCCACCCATTTTTTACAATACTCTCCACCGGATACACACTGATGGCTATTGATTTTTTGCCGCTTGGTAAATTTATTTTTGCGGCATCCTGTACAAATGCTTTTGATGCAGCCCATGCCACATCTCTGGTGTTGGTAGTTTTAAATTTCCAGGTGCAGTTGGGTTGCTTGGGTCTTGAGTTGGGATCTGTCACTTCTTTATCGCTACGGATGATAACTGTTTTATCGCTGCTTTTTGCAGCAGCCCATCTTGTCATTTGTTCGGCAGTATAACATTCCTGCGGATTCGTTAATTCACCAGAGCCAACGATAATTAAATTGGAAGGGGCAGTAATGGTAAAATCAATATCGCCATATTCTAAATAAAACTCTCCTGCGCCGAGATAGGGTAAGGTATTCCATCCCTGCAAATCATCATACACCGCCATGCGGGGAAACCACTGCGCTACTTCATACACAATACCATTTTTTGTTTTTAACCTTCCCATACGGTCAGTGCCATATTCCGGAACAACAAATTCAAATTTGACAGAGAGCTTTACTTTTCCTCCTGTAGATTTTAATGCATCGGGTAGCCATACCTGCATCCTTGTATCGGTAATGGTGTATTTGGGAGCAAATGTTTTTCCATTGTACTCCGCAGAAATAGATTTTATGCTATATCCGTCAGTAAATTTTGAATTGGCCCATCTTCCTCCCGACTCTGTAGTAGTAGCAGAGGCACGGGAATCTTTTTTGTAAATATTCTGATCAAGCTGTAACCAGAGAAATTTTAAATTATCCGGGCTGTTGTTGGTATAAAAAATTTCTACATCGCCGCTTACACTATGTTTTGTGGTATCAAGTGTGCTGCTGATTTTATAATCTGCACGGTTTTGCCAGTACTTAGCTCCCGGTTCGCCACTGGCACTGCGAAACTCATTACCGGGATAGGGATAGAACTGCGGATTAAAAGCTTCTTTATGATCATATTTTGATTGTGCAAACAAGCCGATGAACATAAACAAGCCTGCAATACTGAGAACTGATTTCTTCATATAGTTATGTGTGTTTAAGGCATGAAAGATAGGGCAAAGGCTACAAAAGCGGCTACCGTTGAAAGGGTATTTGCAATACTTTATGTAAATGGGATTTTCTCAAAAAGAATATTTGCCCGCCAAGACGCAAAGGCGCAAAAAACACAATGTTGATTTTAAAAATTTGTGGCTTTGCGAGATTTTTTTATTTTATACAAAAATAGATTCGGCAACAGCCACACTCTCAGGCCTGCCAACATCTACCAGGTGGTCGCCGCTATGGTCATAACCCATGATAAGATGATTGGCGGCAAGTTTTAGATAAACATCTATTAATGAAAATTTACCTGAAAAATTTTCTTCCTCCATCAACTTGAAAATGGCATATTCAAAAACCACAACACAGCTGTAAGCTTTTTCTGATAATAGGGTTCTTGTTCCTCCCCCTTGTGGGGCAATTGAGCTTTGCGAAAATTGGGAACGTAGTTCGAGGTGGGGGCCTTTTTCTTCCCCTGTTTTAGTATTTCTCCAGCCACACAGCCGTTTGTTTTCATCAAATAAAAGATAACGGGAAGAAGTACGATTGGTGACACCGAAAGAAATCAACGCATTATTTGCTGAATGAAAATTCAATAGCTTGCTGATGTCAAGGCTGGTAAGAATATCCACATTGCAGGTAATAAATCTTTCACCGGGAGCAAAGAGTTCTTTTGCTTTCATCAACCCGCCACCTGTATCGAGTAATTCATCTCTTTCATCACTAACTAATATATTACTTCCCCACCCGTCATTTTCTACAATAGCCTGATCTACCTGGTCGGCTAAATGGTGAACGTTTACGATTATATCTTTAATGCCGTGTTGTTGCAGGTATTCAATATTTCGCTGCAGTAATGATTTTCCGTTCACTATTGCTAATGCCTTCGGATGGTTGTCCGTCCAGGGTTTAAATCTTGTGCCTAAACCTGCTGAGAAAATCATTGATTGCATGTTATATTTTTTTACCACATAGAAAATAGAAAACATAGAAAATACACACATAGTGATTCTATGCGTTAACCTATGTTACTATGTGTCTATGTGGTTCATTTTTTTGTTGAGTAACGAACAGAACCCTGAATAGTGCGACGCAACGGAAGCACAATCAGGGAACTGAAGCCGGGTAAATTATTTTTTTTCTGGCAATGGATTCTGCCAATTCTTTTCTTCTTGAATTATATGTCTCAATTCAATCTTGACTTTAAATTTATTTTTTAAGTGCCTTGCCATGGCATCTGCTGCATACACACTACGGTGCTGGCCACCTGTGCAGCCAAAGCTTACCATCAGGCTTTCAAAATCCCGTTTAATATATTCTTCCACGGTAGTATCAACAACATCAAACACACTATTAAGGAACTCGGGCATTTTTGTTTGCTGCTCCAAAAAATCTTTCACTTCTTTATCCCTGCCGGTTTGTGTCTTCATACTATCCACTCTTCCGGGATTTAAAATACCACGACAATCGAAAATAAAACCACCCCCATTACCACTATCATCCTGCGGAATTTGTTTACGAAAAGAAAAACTACAAACCTTAACTATCAACGGTGTTTCAGCAGTGGCTTGTGTTGGGGTAAACTGTTGAATTACTTCATCTGCCACACACATGTCCAATACTTTTCTGAATTCTGGAACAGAAATACCCAGACTTTGATTTTGAAAAAAATCTTTCAGGTTTCGCAAGGCTAAGGGGATGCTGGTAAGGAACTGGGCTTTGCGTTCAAACAAACCCCGAAAACCATATGTACCAAGCACCTGTAACAAACGAATCAGCACATAACCATTATACTGGCTGCGAAAAATAGCTTTATCAATACTTTGACCGGTGATTTTTTCGAAACTGTTCATGTAGTCTTCCAGCAAATTATTTTTCCATTCATCAGGCAGGTTAGCTCTTGCCTGCCAGAGCATGGAAGCCACATCGTATTGCGGCGCACCTTTCATTCCACCCTGGTAATCTATAAAGTGAACGTTGTGGTTAGTGTCCTCACTAACCACTTTACTAGTTACCATAATGTTACGGCTTTGAAAGTCACGGAACATAAAATATTTATACTCGGTGTGGGTGAGATAATTACTCAATGCTTCAAAATCCTCGATCAGTTTTTGTTTATCATAGGGCTTACGTAATGCGTCGAGAAAATAATATTTATAGTACAACAGATCAGACATGATGGC
>JAYVKT010000584.1:0-5883 GCA_043768195.1 Chitinophagaceae bacterium
TACAAAATAACCGGATTTATTTCAATTCCTTTATTTTTCCCAAAATTGCCAGAGAAAGTGATTTTGCATCAGCGGAGATAAGAGAAAATGAACTGACAGCATCTGCGTTAGTGGCTTTAATAATTCTTATTTCAGCCTTTATCTCATTGCCGGTAATTGTGTATCTTCCTAAAACCTGGTATGCATTAGGAAATTCGTCAATAGGGAAAAACATGAAATTGCTTTTATTATTCTGGGAGGATGTTTCGTAAAGGGTATTATCCAGCAAGCGGCCTATCGAGAGAATGTCGGCAAACTTTTCCTCTTCCTGGAAAATACTTTTGATAAAAACAGGTTTTTCAGCTGCGAGAGGCACTTGCTTTTTTCCTTCTTCATCCAGTTCGGCAATATCAAAGCTTTGATTGCCTGAAGGACTATATACTTGCGGTGTTTGTATGCCCCCAAGACCAGCCGCCAGTTGTGGCACCCGTTCCCTTGCATATTGAAACCATTGGGCAACATCTAAAAATTTATTATCCCTGAGTGAGGCACCTTTCATTCCTTCAAGCAAGCTGTAAGTAAGCAGACCCTGTCCAAACCGGGATGCTTCATAACTTACAGCATCAGCCGTACAGCCTGTAATGACATGGGTTCCGGTTCTGTCTTTAAGCCTGTCCAATGCTTTTAATGTACTGTAAGGTATGTCCCGGTGAGCAACAAGATTTTCAACTATTTTACCTGAAGCACAGGCATCAATTATAAACAACTGCTTACGGGCAGCTATTTTTTTCAGGTATTCAGTGAATTCATTGCTACTGACACCAACGGCTTGTAACACTTCTTTAAAAACATAAGCTGAGGAATTGGCGGTATAAGCATCTTTGGTCAGATAATAGAAATCGCCGCTGGCATTAATGCCATGACCACTTAGATAGAGAACAACAATATCTTTTGCAGCAGCTTTTTTGCTGATGTCCCTGAACGTTCTTTCTATATTTGATTTTGAAGGAAGAGAGGTGCTGTCCGGCGCATTGCTTGTCAGCATGTATATAAATGTGCTGTCGGCACTGAATAAATTTTTAGATCCGGTTTTTAGAGCTGCTGCCATGTCGGTGGCATCTTTTGAAGAATATTGAAGGTCTATTTCTGTTCCCTTGTAATTGCTGGTGCCAATACTGATGACAAACAAACGGGGATTTGCCTGTGTTGCTGATTTATCTGCCGATTTTAAAATGAGTCCTCTGGAAGTAAGACTGCTGTCAGTATTGGAAGAAAAAACCTGTATCGTATTATTGTCCGGCTCAAAATATTTTTTGTAAGGCTGAAGGTCAACAGAAAGAACAACTGTTTTGTCCGCTACCTTTTTGTTCTTTCTTGCATCAGCTATTATCTCTTTGCCATTGACTACAATTCTTACCGCCCCGATTCCACCCCCTTTATCCAGCAGGGTAATTTTATAGGGCCTTGTAAAGGAATAGGAACTATCTGCAATTATTTCGGGAGCCAGGGAAATATTTTTTATGCTCTCCACATCCGGAAGATCGGTTGAGTCACCAGCAATCAATTTATCCCAGAGGCCGGGTATGTAATATTTTGCTTTGAGTTGAGTAAGGTCAATTGTTGTCCATGGTTTGCTTTTATCTTCTGCATCGTTGATAAGCAGATAAAGATTTTCAATAGCTTTCTCAGTTCCATCAAACAGGCCACTACTAGTAGTTACAACATAATCTGTTTTTGAAAACGGAGTAACAGACGAAACGTACTTATAGTTTTTATTATTATAAACATAATAATTGCCAAAGGCGGCATCTTCCAGCACAAGCAGGTCAGCGGTTTGCCGGATCAGAGGGTTATAAAAACCATTTAAATGAGCAATAATTTTCCCGGCCAGCACATCAACGATAAAGCAATCATTCTGTTCTTTGAAAGAAACTATAAGATATTTGTTGTGCTTTTGTATAAATAACGAAGATCTAAGCGTCCAGTACTCAGAACTGGTGGGGCAATCAATTTTTTTGATAACAGTATCTTTCTTTAAAGAATAAACAAATAAATTGTTTTGTTTTGTCATGATGATATAGCAACTGTCATCCCAGTACCGCACCTGCCGCACTGGTTGGTTTTCAATTTTATCTGATAAATAAATATTTTTATCATTAGCTGTATCAAGTGAAGCAAAACGTAAATACGGCTCAGTCTTTATTGCCTGGTAGGAACTAATTTCACCCGTACTATCATAAATGACGACTGAGTCAATCCGGTCTGTTCTAAAAGGATATTCCCACACTATGCCATTGATATAATCATAATCTTTGATTTCAGCATTACTGAGGGGAAACCCTTCTGTCAGCCTTAAGTAATTATCTTCTATATAAGGTCTGAAAAGTCCATAGGGATAAAACATGACAGTATCGACTATTTTCTTTTGACTGATATTGTATTTGTAATTATTTTCCCTCACAGACAATCCTCTTTCAATGAAGATATCATTGCCTGCCCTGGTAAGGGTTTCAATTTTGATCCCTCTGAAAGTGACGCTGTCTCTTAGTGTAAGCCGTGAAAGATCAAGCACATAAAATGTAGAATCAACAGACCAGAAAAGATTCTCTGAATTAAAAGAAGGTCGTATGAGCTGATGATACAGAAAACGGAAACTGTCAGCAACAGCATTGCCAGTGTGCCTGTATATGATGCCGGTGTACACGTTGGTGTTTGCATCGGCAGTATCTGTGGTAACCAGTCTCACCGAATCATTAATAGCCACTTCGTTCGAAAACAAAAAACTTAAACTGGTACCTTTTGTTTTATCAGGACTTTTAGTAATATCAATGGAAAGATTATTATACTTTTTTATTCCGCCCGGGTCATCACGGCTTACTACTCCATCCCGGTAAATGACAGGAAGAAGCTGGTCTTTATTAAATACAGCGATCTTTTTAGTATTATTAGCGCAGGCAAATTTTGAGCTGATTTTTTCATTGTTGAATTTGCCAAACACATGAAAAACGGTATCCTGCAAAAAATCATGGCGAAAAAAAAGCTGATACTGATAATCAATGATTCTTTCAGCCACTACACTTTTCCGTGAAAAATTCAGGTTCATTTCTCCGAGGCCTGATACATATTCACTGCCGATTTTATAAATTTCTTTGCCAGTCTTAATAGAATAAAGAGCAGGAGCTTCAACCAGCACGGAAAATTCTTCTTCCAGATCCTCCAGCTTGGTTACTATAATATGTTGCGGGTTCGCAGTAAATGCACAGTCAAGATTCCTGATTTTACCTTTTAGTAGGATTTTACCTTTTAAAGTTCGGGTTTTTACCTCAATACTTACAACCGATGCCGAACCAGACCCTTCGTTGCCGCATAGCAAGTATCCGGCTGGATGGTAGTCAAATAAAGTAAGCGAGGATAGCCCCGGGCTGGACACAGTCCAACTTTTTCCAGTACTGCTGTTAATGACAAGTATCCTTTTTGCTTTGTCGCCAACGGCAATTTCCGAAGCTGATAAGGCAAAAATATTTTCAGGATTAAGCTGTTTGGTGTAAGGTGACTTTGCAGTAACGAAAGCCGGGGCAGAACATTTATTCAGTTGCCCGTCCCTTGTAATAAAAAAAACAGAACCATCTGTTTTATTCATACTAAAGACATCAATATTGTAAAAACGGGCCTTTACCTGTAAGCGGTTGAAATCAATAATATATAACTGGCCTGAATCGGTTTGGGCAGCAATGACAGACCCGGAGCTGCTGATTTCAACTTTATTAAAGGATGCGGAGCTGTCCCGCAGGGTGAATAGTTGCCTGCCATCATCTCCATCCCATATGCAGAGAACATGATCATCATCTGTTGAAACCAGGTATTTGTCATTAGGGGTGAAGTAACAGTTCCGGACAATATCCTTATGCCCCCGTGGCACTGTAAGGGATGGCGAAATTTGTCCTTTAGAAAAAAAGGAAATAAAGATGGTGATGAACAGAAAAAAGTATTTCATTTATTTCTGTGTTTAACTGATAAATGAAAGTAAAACTATTTTGAGCCTTAAACGAATAGTCCGGAATAATTATGCTACTACAAGGTTAGTGAAAGAATTACTCAGCCGGTATCAGGTCTATTGGGTATTTTTTACTTTCAGTTATGATTGCCTGCGAAGTAATATAAAAAACAGCATGGAGATTATTTCTCACCCCTCGCTTCCTCATGCAGATAATCTTTTCGCTTCAATTCAAAATTTCTTCCCAAATATAAGCGGCGGACATCTTCATCTGCTGCCAGTTCTTCTGCCGTACCATGTTTAAATATTTTTCCTTCAATTAGCAGATAGGCTCTGTCGCAAATGGATAATGTTTCTGTTACGTTATGGTCGGTAATGAGGATGCCGATGTTTTTGTATTTCATTTTGGCAACAATGGCCTGTATATCTTCTACGGCGATGGGGTCAATACCGGCAAATGGCTCATCCAATAAAATAAATTTTGGGTCAACAGATAAAGCCCTGGCAATCTCCGTCCTCCTTCTTTCACCACCACTCAGTACATCGCCATTGCTTTTGCGAACATGTTGCAGGCGAAATTCATTCAGTAATGTTTCTAATTTATCCCGTTGATCTTGCCTGGAAAGTTTGGTCATTTCCAGGATGGCGGCAATATTATCTTCCACACTCAGTTTGCGAAAAATGGAAGCTTCCTGCGGTAAATAGCCAATACCCATCTGTGCTCTTTTGTACATCGGCAAAGAAGTAATGTCCTGGTCGTTGAGAAAAACTTTTCCTTCATCCGGCTTTATCAAACCCACTACCTGGTAAAACGAAGTGGTTTTGCCGGCACCATTAGGGCCAAGTAAGCCAACAATTTCTCCTTGTTGTACTTCAAAAGAAACATGGTTGACAACGGTGCGGCTGCCATATTTTTTTACTAGATCACTTGTGCGGATGGTAACAGACATGTTTTGCAAAAGTAAGCCATGAAGGCTAATGAAAGGCTTTTGAAACCTAATTAACAGTGTTTTGACTAATGCCCCTGCATCATTAGCTTTGCACCTTTATGAAAGTAACAGATCATATAACCCAGGCAAAAGACACACTGATTTCGTTTGAAGTACTGCCACCCTTGAAAGGAAAAGGTATTGAGGCATTATACAAACACCTCGACCCTTTAATGGAGTTCAAACCATCGTTTATTAATGTTACCTATCACCGCAGTGAACATGTTTTTAAGAAAAATGCGGATGGCAGTTTTCAAAAAATAGTAATACGGAAACGACCGGGTACGGAAAGCATCTGTGCTGCCATTATGAATAAATATAATGTGGATACAGTACCGCATCTTATCTGCGGTGGTTTCAGTATTAACGATACGGAAGATGCATTAATTAACCTTCGTTATCTCGGTATTGATAATGTGCTGGTGCTTCGGGGAGATGCAGCAAAGAATGAAACCGCTTTTGAACCAGAACCCGGCGGCCATAAGTATGCCAGTGATTTACTGAAACAGGTATCTAATCTTAATGCAGGTATTTACCTGGAAGACGAACTTAAAGGGACACATAAAACGGAATTTTGCATTGGTGTGGCCGGCTACCCGGAAAAACATTTCGAAGCACCCAATATGGATACCGACCTTGCTTACCTGAAAGCAAAAGTAGATGCCGGGGCTGATTATATTATTACACAAATGTTTTTTGATAATGCAAAATTCTTTGCGTTTGAAAAAGCCTGCCGGGATATTGGTATTTCCGTTCCTATTATACCAGGATTAAAACCTATTTATACAAAGAAGCAATTGACGGTGTTACCAAAAACATTTTCCATTGAGCTGCCATCCGACCTTAGTAATGCGGTGGCGCAATGTAAAACAGATGAAGAGGTGGAGAAAGTAGGTATGGAATGGTTGTTAACTCAATCCA
>JAYVKT010000585.1:0-2736 GCA_043768195.1 Chitinophagaceae bacterium
GAAGGCACTAATAAAAATTCTCCGCAGGATTCTGTGAAAAAATTCACTTACCTGCTCGGCGTTCGCAATCGTAGCAACAAAAATTTATTGAGCAGCCAGGAAACCAAAGGCAATTACGTTCCATCATCGGCCGATTTTCAGGCATTGCTTACTTATCAGTTCAATCCTAAATGGCAGGCAGAGCTGCTGAGTAATATTTCACAGACAAAATTTACGCTGCTGCCCCAATCAAGTCAGTTAACCACATCGGTTTTCTCACCGGTTTTCAGTGCCACCATTGGCGTTGATATTGCTTTTGAAGGAAGGGAAAAAGATGAGTACCAGACCAACATGCTTGGCTTTTCAATCACCAACCAGGCCAGTAAAAAATTACGGTTGAAGTGGATGGCTTCCCGGTTTGTAAATAATGAAAGCGAAAACATTGACATCACCGGTGCTTATTTATTTGGTGAAAGGGATTTTGATAAAAGAAATGTAACGTACGGATTAATCGTTAATCCGCTTGGTGCCGGTGTGTTCCAGAATTTTGCAAGAAATACATTGAATGTTGAAAACTGGAATGTCTCTCACAAAGGAAATTATGATAAAGGCAAACATGCTTTTCAATGGGGATTGGGTTACGACAAAACAAAAATTGCCGATAAGTTGAACGAATGGGAGTTTCAGGATTCGGCCGGGTATGCACTACCTTATCAACCGAATTTATTACAGTTGAACAAAGTAATTAAATCAACAGCCAATCTTGATATCAATAAATTTTCCGGTTATATACAAGATAATGTTTTGCTGGGAAAAGACTCCAGCCATTCTGCTACGCTTACTGTTGGTGTCCGGTTCAATTATAATTCACTCAACAAAGAATTATTGATTTCGCCCCGCATCGGCGCAAGCTGGAAGCCAAACTGGAAAAGGGACATCATCTTTCGGGTGGCAGCAGGTGCTTATCACCAGCCTCCGTTTTACCGGGAACTGCGACGCTATAATGGAACAGTAAACACCAATCTAAAATCCCAAAAAAGCTGGCAGGGTGTGGCAGGATTTGATTATAATTTTATTGGCCTCGGCGATAGGCCAATGCGATGGACAACAGAACTCTATTATAAAAGCATGACCGATGTGGTGCCGTATGATGTGGACAATGTACGGGTACGATACTTTGGCGAGAACAATTCAAAAGCCTATGCTGCCGGTATTGAAATGCGTCTGCATGGTGAATTAGTTCCTGATGCTGAAAGCTGGATAAGCCTCGGCATTATGAAGACAGCCGAAGATATTAATGGCGACAATTACTATCGCTATAAAAATGCAGCCGGTGAATTTATCAATTCGCAAAGTGCCGACCAGGTGGTGGTGGACAGTACAAATTTTAGTGTGGGTTGGCTGCGCCGCCCTTCTGATCGCCGGATTACCTTCGGTATGTTTTTCTCTGATTACTTAGCCACTAATAAAAATTTTAAAGCCTACCTGAATTTATTGTACGGAAGTAATATGCCGTATAATATTCCTAATGCAGTACGCTACCGCAATGCAGCGGTGATAGAACCATATATCCGTTGCGATATTGGTTTTAGTGCCTTACTGATGGATGATGATCGTAGCAAACGCCGCAGCCACTCTCCTTTCCGCAACTTTGATAACATTTGGGCAAGTTTGGAAGTCTTCAACATCATTGACCGGGCTAATACTATTTCTTATCTCTTTATCAAAGATTTTTCCAACACAGTTTATTTATTGCCCAATCGGTTGACACCAAGGTTGATTAATTTTAAGATTGTGGCGAGGTGGTAAAGTTTGGGGGTCGCCGTCTGAACATTTTAATTCCCGGGTATCAGCCTGTTTTAACCGTCTTCTTTTCAGTACAGATTTAAATTTTCAACATTTTTTCGTAAGTTTGATAACATGAAAGCAACAGAAATAAATACCACTATTGTTGATGGATATATCGGGCTATTGGACAATCTGAGTCCAGACAATAAACTTGATTTGATTTCGAAGCTGACAGTTTCTGTTAAGACTGACCTTAACGAGAAAAAATCCTCTTTCAAAAAAGCGTTTGGTGCTTTTGTTTCCAAAAAATCCGCAGAAAAAATTATTGAGGAAATTCGCAACAGCAGAGTATCTACCAGACAAACCGAAGCGTTTTGAAAAAGTATCTTATTGATACAAATATTGCCATCTTTTACATGAAGGGCAAGTTTAATATGCCTTAAAATCCATTTCGGATATGTAGCAAAATTTTCTATGTTATGCGGTCGCAAATTGCGACCTCAAACCAGATTGATTTCTTTGTATTTTAGCCGAAAGAATCTGCAATGCAGCTATCCGTAATCCAGCAGAAGATATATGAAATACGAGGCCATAAAGTAATGTTTGACTTTGATCTGGCAGAGCTTTATGAAGTGGAAACCAAGTATCTAAAAAGAGCTGTCAGGCAAAATATAAAACGTTTCCCTGCTGATTTCATGTTTGAGCTATCTCCAGATGAATGGGAAAGTTTGAGGTGCAATTTTAGCACCTCAAACAAAAGAGGTGGCACAAGGTATATGCCTTTCGCCTTTACTGAACAAGGCGTAGCAATGCTCAGTGGTATCCTTAATTCCGACAAAGCAATACAAATGAATATTGCCATTATGCGAGCCTTTGTGGAAATAAGGAGATTTGTATTAAACTATAAAGACCTCGCCATCCAAATAAACGAAATCCGACAGTCTGTCACCAATCACAGCGAACAGCTAA
>JAYVKT010000586.1:0-4799 GCA_043768195.1 Chitinophagaceae bacterium
CGAAAAAAATGTACCGACACTGGCACTTTATTAATACTCGATGAGATACAAGCTGGCTTTGGCCGCACCGGAAAACTCTGGGGCTTTGAACATTTTAATATCGTTCCTGATATTTTATTACTCGGTAAAGCATTGGGTGGTGGTATGCCACTCGGTGCATTTATTGCTGATAAAAAACTGATGGATGCGTTTACCGACAACCCTGTGCTGGGGCATATCACTACGTTTGGCGGCCACCCTGTTTGCTGTGCAGCGGG
This sequence comes from Chitinophagaceae bacterium, assembly GCA_043768195.1. Classification (GTDB taxonomy): domain Bacteria; phylum Bacteroidota; class Bacteroidia; order Chitinophagales; family Chitinophagaceae; genus JJ008. Next base: position 258 of record JAYVKT010000586.1, read on the forward strand.
AATGGCGGCGATGAAAGCATTGTTGGAGGAAGGTTTGCTTGATACTGTTACTGCAAAAGTAAAACTCTTCCAATCATTACTTATTCATCTGCCGGGAGGCGGACACAGTCCAAAAATAAAAGCTATCCGTTCTTTTGGTTTGTGGATGGCAGTTGAGTTTGATTCTTTTGAAATGAATAAAAAAATAATTGATGCCTGCATTGCTGAGGGGGTATTGACCGATTGGTTTTTATTTGCTTCGGATTGTTTGCGGATTTCTCCGCCGTTGGTTATCAAGGAGGAGGAGATTGGGAGGGCTTGTGAAGTAATACTAAATGCATGTGATTTTTAATTACTCAGGCTTTGCAAGTTCAGGCAATATAAAAGAATCTTTAATAGAAATTTGTAATTACAGTTTGTTTTTGTTTATCTAAGATAAACAAAAACAAACTGTAAAATGAAAAAATTAATAGCCCTGCTAACAGCTATTGCTGTTTTCTCTGCTTCTTTTGCTACATCTGTTATTGAAATTAAACCGGTACTCCGGGCAGATCAGATTTTTATTCCTACTGATAAAACGGGGGGAAAAATTTCGCTGATGGAACTTTCTAGAATAAAAATTAAAGATTTTGAAATATTAAGAGGTCAGAAAATGAAATTTACTGATCGCCTTGGGTTTAAAGTGATCCAGAAAAAATTAAGAGATAATATTGCTCCTGATGGCACTTTAGATACAAAGAAAATTGAAAAGGCTTTTAAGAAACAACAAAGAGGCGGCGAAACAGGATTTCATTTTGGAGGCTTTGCCCTTGGTTTTTTTCTGGGTCTTATAGGTGTTTTGATAGCCTATCTTATTAAAGATGATTATAAAAGTAACCGCACAAAATGGGCTTGGCTTGGACTCGGAGTCATTGTTGTTTTATCGCTAGCATTCTATATTTAAGTAAGCCAACAATATATTGTCAATAGTCGGTAGCAATACCGACTATTTTTTTTAAAGTAACTCAAACAACCCCGGCCCAACAACCGGCCCACCACCGGTATCCAACTATAACTCCAGCCGCTATCTCTTTTAGCGGTATGGGTAAAAAGAAATGTGCAATGCAGGGAGGGCAAGGTCTGTTACTGTATAATAGCATAACTACAGGATAGAAGAAACTATTGCCCTACTGGTTTTAATTTGCTCTCCTTAATACGGGTTTTAATATATTCTTTCAACTCGGCAAAAGTCATATTCTGTGTTTCAGCACTTACTTTATCTCTTATTTCCCGCATCATTTTTACTGCGTCAAATCTTTTTTCTGCCTGCCCGGCAGACAAGTCTTTGTTAGTCGTTTCCATAATTGATTAAATCTTTAGGACTTCTGATTTCTATCATTTGATAACCTGACCGCAGGTTTACCGAATTATAGCCTTTTATTCTGTCCAGGTTTACAATATGTTTAAAATTCCAACTTGCTAATACATCAACTTTAGTTAATTGTCGCTAATGCAATATGTCTGCAATCCTCCACACTGGTTTTTCCAACCACTTTTTCAGCGATATAAGTATCTGCAAGCTTTATTGCTTCCTCTGTTAGCTCTACCCGTTCAAATTTATCAGCAGAATAGTTGTAAAGTAATTCTCTGACATTTTTTGGTGCGTTGATTAGTTCAAGGTCAAGCAGGTCAGAGACTACAAAAATAATTTCACCCTTCTCAAGTCGTTGAAAAAGTCCGTTTGTAGCTTCTTTAAACTCTTCATCAAAGTAACCACCAACCACCGATGTGTCTATGTAAATTCGCTGCTTCATTTCCTTTTTTACGTCTGCTCAAATTTACAATTTTTTATAATAGACTGAATACATAAGCCGCTACCAAAGCCCCAATAATCGGTCCCACCACCGGTATCCAACTATACCTCCAATCACTATCTCTTTTTCCCGGTATCGGTAAAATAAAGTGGGCAATCCGTGGTCCTAAATCTCTGGCAGGGTTAATAGCATAACCAGTGGGGCCGCCTAATGATAAACCAATAGCTAATACCAATAAGCCAACAGGTAAAGCATCTAATGTACCCAGCGTAGCACTTGGTTTCGACATGGCCAATGCACCAAAGGTCAATACAAATGTGCCGATGATCTCGGTGATAAGATTATAACTCACATTACGAATAGCTGGTGAATTACAAAACACCGCCATCTTTAAATCTGCATCGGTTGTTGCATCAAAATGTTGTTTGTAGGCCAGCCAGGCAATGCTTGCCCCAACAATAGCACCACCAAACTGCGCAGCGATGTAAGTGGGTAGTAAAGACGAATCAAAATCGCCAAATGCAGTGAGTGCAATGGTAATGGCCGGGTTCAAATGTCCACTGCCGCCCAAACTAGTAGAAGCATACACACCGAGGAAAACGGCCATCGCCCATCCAAAAGTGATAACAATCCATCCGCTGTTATGGCCTTTTGTATTGGTAAGAAGAACATTGGCCACTACGCCACAACCCATAATGATGAGTAAAGCAGTACCGGCAAATTCACCTAAGAAAGGACTCATAAGTTTTTAGTTTATAGTTTGTGGTTTGTAGTTGTTTGCAATGTCATTAAAGATATTGATTTGTTCTTTTATCCAATGTTCATCTTTGTTCATTGCTGAAGCCATCATTTTAGCAACCAAAGGAGCTACTTTGATTGCTTCGTTAGCATTAAGCAATAATTGTCTTGTTCTTCTTGACAAAAAATCTTCCACCGTCATGCACATTTCTTCCTGCATCGATTTTTTAATTAGTTCTTTTAAAGTAGATTCATCTAATGAAATTATTTCGGCAGGAGTTACAGACTTATCATAGCCGTTTAGTTTCAGATCTTTTGTTACACAAGTTTTGTCAGGCAAATCAAAAGTTTTCATTGAAATGTCTATTACATCTTCTGCCATCTTTCGGTAAGTAGTCCACTTGCCGCCGGTAATAGTTATCAATCCTGAATCGCCAATGCTGATAAGATGGTCTCTTGATAAAGCAGCGGTTTTTTTACTTTTATTTTTTACTAATGGCCGCAGCCCTGCGAACATACTTTTTACATCACTTAGTTGCGGGTCTTTACTCAGGTAGCGGCCAATATGTTTTAAAATGAATTCTATTTCTTCTTGCAGTGGAACCGGTTCAGTTGAAATTTCATTAACCGGAGTGTCTGTTGTTCCCAATACAATTTTATTATGCCAGGGAACAGCAAACAAAACTCTTCCATCATCTGTTCTCGGAATCATAATGGCCGTATCTCCCGGCAGAAATTCTTTATCAACTACCAAATGTATTCCCTGGCTGGGGTTGATAATGCTTTCATGTTTTGCATCATCCATTTTTATTATCGCATCAGTAAAAACGCCAGTAGCATTGATAACTACTTTGCTTTTTACTTCATAGTCTTTCCCGGTCAACTCATCTTTTACCCACACGCCACAAACTTTCTTATTCATTTTTAATAAGTCGGCTACGGGAAAGTAATTCAATAATATTCCTCCATGCTGCGCTGCTGTTTGTGCAATACTGATGGCAAGCCTTGCATCGTCAAATTGTCCGTCATGATATAGTACACCACCTTTTAAATCTTCCGGGTCGAGGGTAGGGGCTAATTCCAGCGTTTCTTCTTTGGATAAAAACTGAGAAGGCCCTAATCCCAATTTACCCGCCATCTTATCATATATCTTCAAGCCGATGCCATAAAATGTTTTCTCCCACCATTTGTAATTGGGTACAACAAATTTCTGGTTGTGTACTAAGTGTGGTGCATTCTGCAATAGCAAGCCTCTTTCTCTCAATGCTTCCATTACTAATTTAATATTGCCTTGCTGCAAATAGCGGACACCCCCATGCACCAGCTTGGTACTTCTTGATGAAGTGCCTTTGGCAAAATCATGTTGTTCAAATAAAATTGTTTTGAATCCTCTTGATGCTGCATCTAATGCAGTACCGAGACCGGTGGCACCGCCGCCAATGATACAGATGTCCCATTCTGGTTGGGATTCTAATTGCTGTATCATATGCAGGCGGTTCATTGCAGTTTGTTAAATGGTTGCAGTAGGCCCCTTTTGTCATCCTGAGCTTGTCGAAGGGTGACAAAAGGGGATTTAGGAAATACTGTTATTAGTTTTCGACCTTGCTAATTTTTGTATTTCCTCCCAATCTCTGTTAAACAATGCCTCTTTCTTTTTTCTTGACCAGCCTTTTATTTGTTTTTCCCAAACAATGGCATTATTAATATCATGAAAATGTTCCTCATATTTTAGCTCTACAGGTCTTCTTTTAAAAGTAAAGCAACTTTCATTGTAGCCGGTATTATGTTCCCACAATCTTCTTTCCAGGTCATTTGTTACTCCTGTATAATAAAATTCATCCTTACATTGAACAATATATACGTAGTAGTTGTGACCTGTTTTCATTTTAATTCATTTTTACTCAGTTGAACTTGTTGAGGTCACCCTTCGATAAACTCAGGGTGACAGTGGGATTTCGTTTATAGCCCTTCGATACTTCGACAAGCTTAGTACTCAGGGTGACATCATCTTCATTTCGTTTGATACCTTTTA
>JAYVKT010000587.1:0-8607 GCA_043768195.1 Chitinophagaceae bacterium
TAAAATAAAGAGTGGATCTTCTGCATCCATAACTTCAGCAGGAAAAGATACAACTCCGTTTTTTTCAACTTGTGCTTCTGCATGTTCCATTTCATCTTCCCACCACAAGTCTCTTCCTTTAAGCATAGAAACAGGCGTTCTTGTTCTTGTGTAAACAATTACTTTCTTCACTATTTTATTTCCTACCAATGCATCATCAATTACACTTTTCAATGGAATATCTTTTCCGCCTCTATATGCACCATCGCAGGTAACGATGTATTCTGCTTGTGCATCATCTAACCTGTCGGCAATACTTTGTGCAGAAAAGCCACCAAAGATGACCGAATGAATTGCTCCGATTCTTGCACAACCCAATACCGCATAAGCCAGCTCCGGCACCATACCCATATAAATACAAACCCGGTCACCTTTTTTTACACCATTATTTTTTAGTACCTGGGCAAACTGGCAAACTCTTTTGTGCAACCGGTTGTAGGTGACTATTCTTGTTCTTTCATCAGGGTTATTAGGTTCCCAGATGATGGCAGGTTTATCGCCCAATTTTTCTAAGTGCCGATCAATACAGTTTTCTGTAATGTTGAGCTTGCCGCCTTTAAACCATTCTACTTTGGGCTCTTTAAAATTCCATTCTAACACTTTATCCCATTTTTTTCTCCATTGGAAATTTTCTGCTATTGCTCCCCAAAATGCTTCGGGTTCATCCACACTCTTCTTATAATCCTGGTGATATTGCTCTAAAGATTTTATTTGAAATGGATATGACATTGATGGGTAATTAAAAATTAAGAATTAGTAATTGGGAACTCAGCATTTTCGATGCTCACCAGTACTATTTAATATGAGCGGATAAATTTACAGCTTTAAACAGATTTATCGCATAGATAACTCTCCAACTATTGTTCGCATAATCAATTTGAACCACGGAGGCAGGGAGAACACCGGGCATCACAGAGATTACTCTGCGCTTCCCCGTGCCGTTGTGTCTCCGTGGTTCATAAATATTCAAACTTGTACATCACTCAACTCTTGAAGAGTTTTCATATCTTAATTGCATGAATCAACCAAGCTCTGCCAAAACCATACGTTCTGTTATTGCCGCCTCTTCGGTGGGTACTATGATTGAATGGTACGACTTCTACATCTTCGGAATGCTGTCCACTACCATTTCTTCACAGTTTTTTCCAAAAGATAATCCAACTGCAGCCCTGTTAAGTACCCTGGCTATTTTTGCTGCCGGTTTTATTGTACGTCCTTTTGGTGCGTTGGTATTTGGAAGGTTAGGAGATTTGATAGGAAGAAAATATACTTTTCTGCTTACATTAATACTGATGGGCGGCTCCACTTTTTTAATTGGCTGCATTCCCAGTTATGAAAGCATCGGCATTGCAGCGCCAATACTTGTTTTGCTATTACGGTTGCTGCAGGGATTAGCATTGGGTGGTGAGTATGGCGGCGCTGCCACTTATGTGGCCGAACATGCCCCCGTTGGCAAAAGAGGATTTTATACAAGCTGGATACAAACTACTGCTACACTTGGTTTATTTTTAGCATTGGGCATTATTCTGCTGGTAAAATCAAATATGCCTGATGCTTCTTTTACTGCGGAGTGGGGTGGCTGGCGGTATCCATTCTGGATTTCCATTATACTGGTCGGGGTTTCTATTTATATCAGGATGAAAATGTCAGAATCGCCGATGTTTTCCAAGCTGAAAGCAGAAGGCAAAACATCAGCGAACCCATTGAAAGAAAGTTTTCGTAAGAAAGCCAATTTTAAAATGGTGCTGCTGGCTTTGTTTGGTGCGGTGATGGGACAGGGAGTGGTCTGGTACACCGGGCAGTTTTATGCACAAAATTTTTTGGAAACAAAATGTTTTATTGAATTTGAACAAAGCAGAACGATTATGCTGTGGGCCATTGCATTTGCCACGCCGTTCTTTATTCTCTGGGGTTGGCTGAGTGATAAGATTGGAAGAAAATGGATAATGATGGCGGGGATGGCATTGGCGATATTTACTTACCGGCCGATTTTTAGTGAGTTTTTGAAGGATACAAATTCGAAAGAATGGGCAAATTCTCCGCTACTTAAACTTGAAAAACAGCTTACTTCGGATACACTAAAAAAGAAAGACACATTCATTTTAAATTCAAAAAAAATATTATCATACAAGAATAATAGGTTTGTAGAAAGTAGGTATGATACTGTAACATCGGTATTGAAAGGTTGGAAAATTTTAGAAGGTCAAGTAGATTCGGTACAAGAAAGAACTATTGTTGAAAAAAAAGATGTTAAGCCCATTTACAACAATGTCCATATAAATAATACTACCTACTGGAAATTCATCTTCCTTGTTTTCTTATTAATATTATATGTAACAATGGTGTACGGCCCTATCGCCGCTTTCTTAGTAGAACTATTCCCGACAAAAATCCGTTACACTTCCATGTCGCTGCCTTATCATATCGGCAACGGTGTGTTTGGAGGTCTTGTTCCTTTTATCGGATTACTGCTGACTACTACTTATACAGCAGACCCATTGGTAGGCCTTTGGTACCCGATTGGTGTGGCTGCATTGTGCTTAATTATCGGAACCATGTATTTAACTAACAAGATTGACAGAAATATAAAAGATTAGGCCCTCAACCCCTTCCCTTCTCCACGGGGTGGAGAAGGGAGAGCCTGACACAAAGCCAGCTTATTTGAAGATTTTTATAACATCAGAAAATTAAAAAAATATGAACGCATTAAAGAAATATTTCGGACTCCTCTGGCTGCTCATAGCCCCTTTTATTATTTATGAGCTTATCCAGGGAGCAATTCAGAATATTGACACGGCAGGAAAAAAAGACATTAACAACCCCGTTATCTGGATTATCATTATCGCCATCTTTACCCCTATTGCTATCGGTCTGGTTATTTTTGGCTGGTATGCCTTTCGGGGGGAATACGACCAGTTGCCCACCAAATCCAAAGAGTTGTAACCCAACACAAAAAATTTTACAATCTTCAAACAATTGATTCTTGCAGATGTTATTTACATTGATAACTTTGCGCCAGTAATGAAAAAAATAGCCGCTATACTGCTTTTCCTCTTTGCCCTGATTCAGGCCGGCCCGGCTGTTACTGCCTTTTTTTCCACTTCCTCCGTTGTTTTTATGGTAGATGAGGAAAAAAGCGATGAAAAAATAGAAGAAGGAAAAAAAGATAAGAAGGAAATTCCTTTTGCTGCTTATCAGTCCCTTGAGTTATCCCATCAGATAAGCACAGCCCTGCATGTGGCTGAAAAAATTCAGGTTCCCCCCTGCCTTGAAAAACTGACCCCTCCTCCCAATTTTTGTTAATTATTACTCCTGCTGTTTCTGACAGGTAAGCATTTGCTTATCCGCAACTTTCTGTAACTGATTAACAAAATCAATTTATGTCAACAACCAAAAGCCCGGTTACCAGGATACTGAACCTGCTGCGACTGGAGCGAAAAGAAATAACTGCTGTTTATTTCTATGCCATATTAAACGGATTAATTCAACTGTCGCTGCCAGTAGGTGTGCAGGCCATTATCGGCTATGTGCTGGGTGCCTCCATGCGGGCCTCCTTAATTGTACTGATCATTCTGATTGTACTCGGTGTACTCATTGCAGGTATTATGCAGGTAAACCAAATGAAAATTATTGAAAAAATTCAGCAAAAAATATTTGTTCGCTACTCGTTTGCATTTGCACAGCATATACCTAACCTCGATTTAAAAAGGAATGACTCCGTTTATCTGCCGGAGTTAATAAATCGCTTTTTTGATGTGCCGTTACTGCAAAAAAGTTTATCTAAAATACTGCTGGATATTCCAACAGCGGTAATACAGATATTATTTGGATTGCTTTTGCTCTCCTTTTATCATCCTGCTTTTATCTTATTCGGTGTAGTACTGGTTGCCCTTCTTCTTCTCATCCTGAAATATACCGGTGGCAAGGGCCTTGAAACCAGCTTGCAAAAAAGTAAATACAAATACAAAGTAGCCGCATGGCTGGAAGAGATGGCAAGGGTGATAAAATCTACCAAATTGTCAAAACATAACGACCTGCACCTGCAAAAAACAGATGAAGAGGTAAGTAATTACCTTACTGCCCGCAATCAGCATTTCAAGGTTTTGCTTTTACAATTTAATGTACTTGTAATTTTTAAAACAGTTATCACAGCCGCTATGCTGATTGTCGGCACGATGCTGATGGTAAACCAGCAATTAACTATCGGCCAGTTTATTGCTGCCGAGATTGTTATTCTCCTGGTATTAAATTCTGTGGAAAAACTAATCATCAACCTCGGCAGTGTGTATGATACGCTGACCGCTATTGAAAAAGCATCAGAAATAACAGACAAGCCAGTAGAAAAAAACGGCACCATGGAATTACCTGCCAGCGGCAATGGAGTTAAGCTGGAAATGAAAGATGTGAGTTTCAGCTATACCGGTGAATCGGATATTTTGCAAAATATATCACTGAAAATTGAAGCCAACCAAAAAGTATGCATCAGCGGCAATGACAGTTCTGGTAAATCCACTTTGCTGAAATTAATGACAGGTTCGTACACAGACTTCAACGGTTCTGTTCTTATAGATGCTGTGCCGCTGGGAAACTACAACCTCGATTCCTTACGGTCGCAAACCGGTGTGCTAATGAGCCAGCAGGATATTTTTCAGGGAACGCTATGGGAAAATATTGCGTTGGGTAATCATTCCATAACTATGGATACTATCAAAGAATATGCTGCTAAAACCGGGCTTACTGATTTTATCGCTACCCTTAAAGATGGGTATGATACCATACTTGACCCAACCGGAAAAAGATTGCCCCGAAATGTAATTCACCGTATCCTGCTCGTAAGGGCACTGGCGAACAAACCAAGGTTGCTTTTGCTGGAGGAGCCGTGGATGAATTTTAGTAACGGACACCGGAAGCAAATCATGCAATTATTAAAAGAAATAAAAAATACAACCCTGGTGGTAGTAACGAATGACGAAGAATACATACAACAGTGTGATAAAATAATAGTGATGAATGAAAACGGAAGTATTAATAATTAAAATACAGTAGCATGACCAACTTTAAATCATATTCACTCATTTATCATTACAATAAAAAAAGTAAGGTAAAGCTTTGGTTTTTTATCTGCATTGGCATCTTTATCATTTTTCTTTTTCTGCCGTGGACACAAAATATAAGGGCCAAGGGTTCAGTCACCACTCTGTACCAGGACCAGCGGCCGCAACAGGTAAATACCATTATCGGTGGCCGGGTAATGAAATGGCATATCAAAGAAGGTGATTATGTAAAAGCCGGAGATACATTGATACAGCTATCGGAAGTAAAAGTAGATTACCTCGACCCGAACCTTTTGCAACGTACACAGGAGCAATTGGCCGGTAAACAATTATCCGTAGAATATTATAAAAGCAAAGTAGGTGTGGCCGACCAGCAGATTGATGCTATCAATTCTGGTTTGCAATTAAAGCTAAATCAATTGTTGAATAAGCTGAACCAGTTGAACCTGAAAGTGCAGGCCGATAGTGCTGAAGCTGTTGCAGCTAATAATGATTTTAGTATTGGCAACAAACAGTTCAACCGGCAAAAAGCTATGTATGACAGCGGTCTTGTTTCCTTAACACAATTGGAAATAAGAAACCAGCAATACCAGAATGCAGTGGCTAAAAAAATAAGTGCTGAAAATAAATTAGCCAACAGCAAACAGGATTTAACCATTACCCGGATAGAAATGAATGCACTGCAACAGGAGAACATTGAAAAAGTAACAAAGGCGCAGGGAGAACAGTTTCAGTCCCTCACCCAAATTGCCAGCGGCCAGGCAGATATTGCCAAATTAGAAAATCAATATGCCAGCTACAATATCCGCAACGGTATGTATTATGTTTTGGCTTCGCAAAGCGGACAAATAGTGAAGGCGCAAAAAGCAGGTATTGGTGAATTTGTAAAAGACGGTGATATGATTGCTGAAATAGTGCCTGATAAAATTCAGTATGCAGTAGAGATGTTTGTTCAACCGCTTGACTTGCCATTGCTGGCTGCTGGTCAAAAGGTTCGTTTTCTTTTTGATGGTTTTCCGGCTATTGTATTCAGCGGCTGGCCGCAAGCATCATCGGGTACGTTTGGTGGTGTAATAGTAGCCGTGGAAAGCAATGTGAGTGTAAATGGAAAATTTCGGGTGCTGGTAAAAGAAGACCCAACTGACAAACCCTGGCCCAAGCAATTAAAAATGGGTGCCGGTGCACAGGGTATTGCTTTGCTAAAAGATGTGCCGGTGTGGTATGAGCTATGGCGGAATATCAATGGGTTTCCCCCGGATTATTATGAGAAATAGAATCAAGGAAAAAATCAAAAGTAAAAAGTAAAACAAGAGGTTAAAAAATGAAACAACATTTATTGTTAATCAACGCACTATTTTTTTCGTCACTTTTATTTTCACAAGATGAAACTAAAAAAATTTCGCCACAACAGGTAATGGAAATTGTAAAGCAATTCCATCCGGTAGCAAAGCAAGCCGATATATTTATCGAAAAAGCAAAAGCCGATGTAACGATTGCAAAAGGAATGTTTGACCCTGTTTTAAAAAATGAATTGGCACAAAAAACATTTGATGGCACTGATTACTATTTATACAACCGCCCGGAATTATCTATCCCCACCTGGTTTGGCGTAGAGGTAACTACAGGGTTAGAAAAATTATCGGGCAGCCGTACTTCACCGGAAGAAACACAGGGAGAAACCAGTTATTTCGGTATCAGCATACCATTAGCAAAAAATTTGCTAATGGATGAGAGAAGGGCAGCATTGCAATCAGCAAAGATTTACCGCACTGCATCTGAAGCAGAAAAAAGAAAATGCTGAACAACCTGCTGCTGGATGCTATGAAAAGTTACTGGACATGGGCGCAGCAATACCAGGTGTATAAAATACTTTCTGATGCAGTAACTGTGAATGAAAAAAGGGTGCAATTAGTAAGAACAGCTTTTCAACTCGGCGACCGTCCCGCTATTGACACAACAGAAGCTTTGACACAATTACAAAATTTTCAACTGTTGCAAAGCCAGGCCTGGTTAGATTTTCAAAATGCCGGGTTAGATTTATCTGTTCATTTATGGACTGCCGCAACACAACCATATAATTTACCAGAGACAGTAATCCCGGCTGCCGATTTACAAACTATCAACCTGAATACAGCCATTATACCCGACTTAAACAATTTGCTATCAGTTGCCGGCCTCAATCATCCGGAACTGGTGCTTTACAATTATAAGTTGGATGTATTAGGGATTGAAAAGAAATTGAAGTTCCAGGAATTATTGCCTGTGGTAAACTTTCGGTACAATCAACTCGGCAAAGGATATGATGTACTAAAAACCGCCACCGGCCCTTTATTTGAAAATAATTTTCAATACGGTTTATCACTCGGCATTCCACTGCGCTTATCACAAGGCAGGGGCGAATACCGAAAGGCAAAATTAAAAATCACCGAAACACAATTGCAGCAAAGCCAGAAACAATTACAAATAGAAAATAAACTAAAAAGCTATTATAATGAATTGGTAACGCTAAAATCGCAGATAATATTACAGGAAAGAGCCTATAAAAACTATTATGCCCTTCAGCGGGGCGAAGAAATCCGTTTCCAGGCCGGAGAGAGTTCATTGTTTCTTATCAATGCACGGGAAAATAAAACCCTGGAAGCCCTGCAAAAATTACAAGAACTCAAAGCAAAATTCTTTAAAACAGAAAACATGCTGCAATGGGCAGCGGGAATATTGATTTAATAAGAGTATTTACAAACTCAGGAAAGAACTAAGCACAACGCCATTATTCCGTTGCATGATGGTGCTGTTGTTTATCCTTCTGCCCTGCTGTAAGGTTTGATTAAAATATCCAGCCTCCAATGAAACCTTTTTATTCAGCTTTAATCCCAGCAATAAAAAAACTCTATTCTGGTCAAAAATGTTTACCCCGAGATTTTTCCCGGCACCGATAAAAATTTCATCGGCTGCTGCTGCATACAACTGTTTATCGCCTTTTGTATGTAAAGGATATTGTGTGCGGAACTGGTAACGGAAGCGGTGCAGAAAAACCCAGTCTTCAATTTCCCTGTTACCGGATGTACCTGCTTTCACTCTTCCAAGCCAGCGTTGTTCAATCCGGAAGCGATGAATAAATAACATTTTACCAGATGGTTGTCGCAAGGTTAACTGTTCATACAACCGATGCTCGGGGAAAGTCCCATTGTTGGCAATGGGATAATCACCGTAAGGAAATGTTTCTGCCCAGGCATATCCGGCATGTGCAATAACATTGTCATTGATTTTATAATTGATTCCTATACGTAACAAGCCCTGCTGCCAATACTTCAATCCCTTTTCTCTTCGCCATTGGTATTCCGCATGCAGGCTCCATTTTTTATTAAGGGCAATTGTATTGAAGGTCTGTAGCCAGTTGGTATTATTGAAATCATCCACCCGGTCATTTTGGGCATCACCGTATAATGATAGCAACAACAATATTGCAGTGGCAAATTTTTCCATTCTCAAAATTAAGAACTCCTGAATGCCACCG
>JAYVKT010000588.1:0-12085 GCA_043768195.1 Chitinophagaceae bacterium
ATGATCCCTATGCAAATCTTCCCATTACGTATGATACGACGGGGTCTGACTTATCTCCTAAAAAATCATTGAGAAATGATAATGCTTTTGATAAAAGCAACCTGACCCAGCGTAACCCATTACCTTATGAGCATCTCCGGTGGGACGATGCCTTGTACGCTGAAAAGGTTTGGAGGGAGCTTGACCTCAGGGAAAAAATGAATAAAGTGTTCCAGTATGAGGCAGTTGATGATAATGGCAGTCAGATGTTTGTTACCATGCTTATGAAAGCTGTTCAAACTGGTGAGGTGACAGCTTTTAGCGATGACCGTTTTACTACCCCAATTTCATTAGGGGAATTGGCGCTGTTAACCTCTGGTAGCCTTGATACCAATAAGATTATGGATATTAAAGATCTGGACAAAGTGATAGGGCGTAGCGTTTCCAGAAAGAGTTTTGATGCTAAAACGGTTACTAAAATCCGTCTAAAAGAAGAATGGGTTTTCGACCGGGAATCCAGCCGAATGTTTGTACGTATTTTGGGGATTGGGATATTAAAGACAGAGTATTTCCCAAATACTCAACCCCCAAAGGAAAGAGGTACTTCCAATCTGTTCTGGGTTTATTACCCTGACTTGCGTCCAATGCTGGCCAAATACGAGGTCTATAATCCTAAGAATATGGGACAAAGCAGGATGACATGGGAAGAACTTTTTGAGAGCCGTATGTTCAGCAGCTATATCGTAAAATCAACAATTGATAACGCATCCAACAAAATGATAAGAAACTATATCAATGACCCTATTTTAAGGTTGCTGGAAGGCGATAATATCAAAGAAAAAATATTCAATTTCGAACAGGATTTGTGGTCGTATTAATACGAAACAAGCCGTTTAAAAGATAATAGAAGAAGCCCCGTAAAAGGGGCTTTTTTAGTGCCTAAGTGTTTCATTATAAACTGGAAAAAAGATTCAAAAATCGTAAAAGTCCTATAGGAAAATCGGATATAAGTTGTATTTTCGTCTCGGTTTTTCATAGGATATTGGATTTTAAAAACGGGGCTGAATTTCTATTCCGGCCCCCATTTTTTTGCCCCAAACTGTGAAGGAAAAAATAGCTCCCGGTTTTTTACTCAATCGGTTGTTTAAACCAGGCAATTATCACCCTTGCCTTTGTTATACCAATTACCCTCCCGATTTCTATTTCACCTTTTCCTTGCCTTACTACCTCCCTGATATTTTTTACGGATTTAAATTCTTTTAGCAATGAATCGGCAGTTGCTTTTCCAATACCTTGTATTTCTTCCAGCTCATTTTTAAAAGTGCCTTTACTTCTTTTCAGGCGGTGAAAAGTGATGCCAAAACGGTGTACTTCATCCCGTATGCGGCGGATGAACTTTAAGCTATTACTATTATAGGGTAGCTTCAGCGATTCCTTATCTCCTGAAAAAAAAATTTCCTCTTCATTTTTTGCCAGGCCAACTAAAGTAGTTTGTCCATCAACACCCAATTCTCTCACTGCCTCAATAGCGGCACTTAGCTGCCCTTTGCCGCCATCTATTATTACCAATTGGGGAAATGGCAATTCTTCTTCCTTCAGCCTCTTATAGCGCCGGTAAACCGCTTCTTTCATGGTGGCAAAATCATTAATGCCTTCTACTGTTTTTACATTGAAATGCCGGTAATCTTTTTTGCTGGGCTGACCATTTTTAAAACAGACCATAGCTGACACGGGGTAGCTGCCCTGGAAGTTGGAGTTATCAAAACATTCGATATGTGCAGGCAGCTCCTGCAACTGTAAATCCTGCTGAAGCTGTTCCAGCAGCTTTAATTTATCAGGGCTTTTTATATTTAGCTGAAGACGTTCTTTGTTTTTTAATTCTTCAATAAAATAGTTTGCATTTTTCTCTGATAAATCCAGCAATTTTTTTCTGTCACCACCTTTAGGTACAGTTACTTTTATTTCATCCTGCGGATAGTCAATAACAAAGGGAACTATAATTTCGTTTGCATCACTATTAAAAGTAGTTCTGAGCTGTGCTACAGAGAAACTAAGTATTTCTTCAATGGATTCATCTAGATGTGCTTCTACTTTATTGGTTTGCGTCTGAATGATGGCGCCATTGCGTACCATGAGGTAATTAACATACGCAACTTCTTTTTCTTTAAGAATTGAGAATACATCCATATTGCCAGCCCTGGCATTGGCTACAACTGATCGGGATTGATAATTTTCGAGAAAATTTATTTTCTTTTTTACCAACTCCGCTTTTTCAAATGAAAGATTGGCGGCATGGGTTTTCATTTCGTCTTTAAAGTGCCTGATTACTGGGCCGAGGTTTCCCCGCAGCAGGTTTTTCAACTGCGAAAGATCTTCTTTGTAATTCTCCGGGGTTTGTAACCCTTCACAAGGGCCTTTACAATTACCAAGATGGTATTCGAGGCATACTTTAAACTTTCCTTTTTTGATATTACCGTCTGTAAGATTTAGGGAGCAGTTTCTTAACTGGATAGTTTGTTTAATAAACTCCATCAACTCCCGTACTCTTTTTACAGAGGTGTAAGGCCCGAGATATTCGGAGCCATCGTGTATGTTTTTCCGGGTAAGAAATACCCGGGGAAAAGGTTCGTTTTTAATAACGATAAATGGGTAACTCTTATCATCTTTCAGGTTGATATTAAACCGGGGCTGAAACTGTTTAATTAAAGTGTTCTCAAGCAAAAAAGCATCCTGTTCAGAATTAACGATAGTAAATTCTATGCGATCGATACGATGTACCAGCTCATGTGTTTTATAACTGGTAAATGTTTTGGTAAAATAAGAGCTTACCCGTTTACGGAGATGTTTTGCTTTGCCAACATACAATAGTTCATTCTTGCTGTCAAAGTATTTGTAAATACCCGGCTGCTTTGGAATGGTAGCTGCAATATGTTGAAATTGTTCGGAGGTCATTAGTAAGAGGGGTCTTCATTCCATGTTACTTTGGTAGTGACGGATATTTCCGGCTTACCGGGTTTTTGGCTGGTGGTTACCACCTGAAAACTTTTGCCTAACTGCCACAGCATCTTTTTTTGCAAAAAACTATCCCGGTTGCTTATTTCCCGGATGATGATAATGTTATTTACAATAGCCTCCTCACCGGGAACAGGTGTAGCCAGCAGCTCTTGTTTTTTTATCTCTTCTTTTTCGGGGTCAATAGGTGTGTAGGTAATGATTACACGGTTCATCATTTCATCATGCACGGCGGGGTCTTCTTTATATTTCTTAGCTACTTTTTTATCAGAAAGATCGGGAATGTCGAGAAATTCTTTTGCCGCATCTGCAAAATGCTCTCTCCGGATGTAGGTTGTATCGCTATTCAAACTGTCAGTATATACAATTTTCATGATGGAGTAGAGGGAAGTATCTATATGAGCCACCTGTTTTTTAATCAGCGATACAACAGAGATAAAATTTTTACTTTCTTCTGCCTTTTTTTGTTTGCAGGCAGATGTTATAATAGCAGCAGACAACAGTAATAGTAAATAGTTTTTCATCCCGTAAAAATAATGCAAAACAAGCCTGTGGCATTGGGAAAAAATATCCCGTTTCATAATAAATGTAACGGGACATACAAGGAGAGGCAGTTAGTATCAGTTTTTTTTATCTGAGCATAATGCCCATTTTTAAACCAAAATCAAACAAATGTTCCTGCACAGGATATTTCTTTTGAAAACTTGACATGGTCTGGTAGCGAACCTGTGGCCCAATTCTCCATTTAAGTTTACCAGTGGTAGAACCAGCAAAAATTTCAAACCCGGTATTGATATTCCATTTGCGGATAAGCGATGGAACTTCTGCATAATTTTTATAATCAGTAGAAAGAAGATAGGCCTTGTTGCCGGTAATATAAGTGGGTTGAACAGTTCCACTTATACCCATATAAGTTTTTTTATTTCCAAGTAGCT
The DNA here is from genome assembly GCA_043768195.1 of Chitinophagaceae bacterium. Taxonomy (GTDB): domain Bacteria; phylum Bacteroidota; class Bacteroidia; order Chitinophagales; family Chitinophagaceae; genus JJ008. The sequence goes on from JAYVKT010000588.1 coordinate 3,927, forward strand.
TTAACTCAAGGCCAATAGGAGCAGACGCAGAAAAATACAGATTATGCAACCAGTCTGCTTTAGCACCGCCTGCATTACGATAATTAGTAAAGGTAGAAACAGTATTGGTGCCACCAGCAGCATTGCTGAGTGCAATGGTGGTTATTTCACCGGGATAAGAATAAGCCCTTATATCGTATTTGCTTACATTAAACTGCAGACCCGCAATCAGGGTAATTTTTTTAGAAAGCGGATAACCTGCGGTGAAACCCATTTGTAAACCAACATCAGGTTTGTGAGTAACAACATTATTAATGTCCACGGCATAAGAAGCAGCGACACCATTTGTAGCATTTCTTGCAGCGTTAATGAAAGGCTTGTTTTCCTTTAAACTCCTGTAGCTAATGGTTGGAGTTAAATAAAACTGCAAAGATGTTTTTTTCCTTTTTGCAATGTGCTTGTAAGAATTTATAACACTTTCAATGCTGAAAGGATAGATATCATTTTTTACCAACGGCTTTTCATCACTAATAGTCAGGGTGTTCTCTTTATTTTCTTTGCCAGGTGTTGGTACAAATGAATAATTATTTGCTTTAATAGAAGTAACAGCCGTGTTTATTGTTTTATGATAAGTAACCTGTTTAGCAGGGACAGTTGTATTTTTTTCGATAGCTACAGGCTGCTGTTCAATTTCTGGTTTGATAACAGTTGCCGGATTAGTGTAGTTAATGGCTGTGGATTCGGTCAAATTATCAGTTTTAGAATCCTCATTTTCTCTAAACAAATCCTTTTGTAATTTATCAGTAGAAGTAATGAATGCGTTTTTGCTGTTTACTGATTTGATTGGGGCAATAAGTGGTTCAGCAGTCTTTTTCTTTACTTCAACAGGTTGTTGAATTGTGATAGCAGGTAATGTGCTGATTACTTTCTTATTTTTTCCGGCTGTATTTAGCATAACCCAGGTAACAACCCCGGCAGAAAGTATTAATAAGCCAACAAGACCGATGCCATACCAGCGACGGCGGGTATGGAGGGTGTTATGAATATTATTCCATACGTTGTCAGACGGAAACATCCGGTACTGATCAGCATTTTGTTTTACAAACTGCTCAAAATCTCTGTTGTTAAATCTATTCTCCATAAACCAGTCGTCAATTTTAGGGTACGGCTCAAATTTTTACCGCTGGCCAACTGCGGCAAGCCAGTCAGTTTGTTGTTTTGGTTTTTGTAATATTTTTTTTCTAACTAAAATATCTTCCAGCATAGCTTTCGCCCTTGTATATTGGCTGCGGCTGGTGCTTTCTTCAATATCAAGCATATTGGATATTTCCCGGTGACTATAACCTTCTACGGCGTAGAGGTTAAGTACAGTTCTGTAACCAATAGGCAAGAGTCTTATACATTCCACCACCTGCTTTGCCTGTATAATGGCCGGCACACTATCTTCTCTTACCTGCACTCCGGTGGCATGAATGATATCTACACTTTCATTGAATTTTTTATTCTTCTTCAGAATGTTAATGCAGGTATGCACTACAATTCGTCTAATCCATCCTTCAAATGCACCCCGGTTTTCAAAAGTGTGCATCTGTAAAAACACTTTGATAAAACCTTCCTGCAACATATCCTCCGCATCTTCCCGGTTGTGAGCAAAACGATAACACACAGCCAGCATCTTTGGGCTGTACCTGTTGTACAACTCCCGTTGGGCGGTGGTATCTTTACTCAAACAACCTTTTAAAATGGCTTCCTCCGTCATAACTTTCTTTGGTTGCCTGTAATTTAGACAATTTTTCTGTACGGATGCTGCACAGAAATGTAAAATTTAGTTTGGCTGTTTAAATTAAAAGGGTGAAAGCCAATGCTTTCACCCTTTTAAGAAATAAGAAAGGAAAAATTTATAAGCCAGCCCTGAGAGCAATTATGAAATTTCTTCCCGGCGCAGAAAAACCTGAAGCAAAATACCGGTAGTTTCTGTCTACTATATTTTCTACACCTGCCTGTAGAGTCAGGTTTTTTGTAAACGTATAACTACCTCTCCAGTTAAAAGTAAACCAGGAAGGCATACCATCTGCCGTGGCATACTGCCCATTGTCTTCACCATCGGGGTTATAATCTTTGATTTTTTTCCAACCATTAAACAGGCCGTAAACTTCGGTACTAAATTTATTGCCCGCATAAGTAAGGCTTGTTTTACCAAACACCGGTGGCACATGGTCTAATGGTTTTTCGGAACCATCAGGATTTTTATACCTGCCATAGGTTTGGCTGATGGTATTATCCCATGATATTTTTTTGCTTAATTCAATTTTCAACCTTGCATTAAAGCCCCGTACATAAGCTTTGTTTACATTCTGGCTTGCATACACGGCGGATTTAACACCGTTATATATTATAGAGTCCTGCCCGTTTAATTTAAAAGGCACAGAAGCTATTGCGTTTCTGAACAATGTATAAAAAGCTGTTACTTCAAACCTTACTTTATCGGCAAAGGTTTTTGTTATGCCAAGATCGAAGTTGTAAGTGTACTCAGGATTAATATCAGCATTAGGAATAACCACCCTTTTAGCAGCTGTGCTTGATTCAAATACCTTTACTGCATCATCCAGATTGGGTGCCCTGAAACCAGATGATAGGTTACCTGTAAGCCGGAAACTTTGCACAGGCATATACACCAGCCCAAGATTACCCGTTACTGCAAAAGGAGTTTGTTTAATATCCGTAACCGGCAGGTTGAAAAATGAATTATCAACAATAGTGGAATGAAGACTTACACTTTGCAAACGAATACCATCGTTGAGTATCAGTTTACCATTTTTCATTTTCAGTAAATGCTGTGCATACACACCGAAGTAATTCATTTTATTTTTTCCATCGGGATAACGGCTGTCTAATTTGGTTACAACGCCGGTAGTAAGATTAGTACGGTCGGCCACTGATTTTACATCATTCAACTGGCCATCTATACCAATGTTTAATTCATTATTGCCCCATGTTTTTCTTCCATCAACAATAAAGCCCATCACTTTTACCTGTTCACGGCGGCTATCAAAACGATCATAGCGACGGTACTCCCGTTGCTGCCGGCTTTCTTTAATATCCTGGTAGTTGAGATTTATTCTAAGGTCATTTAAAAAACCGGGTTTAACGACATTGAGTTCATAAGCTGTCAGCAACCTTGCTTGCGGGCCATAAAACCATTCCGAAAATCGTAATGTAGTGCCAATGCTGCCGCCAAAATTCCGGATATCCTGTAAACGGTCATACCTGGGTACATTACTTGAATTAGAATACTGAAAATTTAAACTATGTGATACTTTATCATTTTGTTTAAACAAAAGCTTTTGCGCAATGTCCCATTGCTTGTAACCGGAGAAGCGTTGTACCCTGTCATCGTTATTTGTTACAACAGAATCAATGCCGTTGATCCTTTTAATATATCTTGACCGTCTGCCGAAATCAGGGTACTTGCTTTTATAATTATCTCCCATTTTCATATCTCCAAAATCGCTGTAGGTATAAGATTGTAACCAGGCAAATTTTTTGCCTCCAAGGCTTACATCTGCATGGCCTGTTTTTTCTTGATTAACAGAGCTATACCTGACTATCGCACTGCCTGTAACTTTCAACTTATCGTTGGTTGATAATACGGGTGATTTTGTTCTAAAATGAAGTACACCGCCCAATCCGTCGCTGCCATACATGGTAGAAGCAGGCCCATATATTACTTCTACTCTTTCAAGTATATTTTGATCTACGGTAATGGCATTTTGAAGATGACCGGCCCGATAAACAGCATTATTCATCCGGATGCCATCTACTACCAGCAATACACGGCTGGCTTCAAACCCACGGATAACGGGGCTGCTGCCGCCCTGCTGGCTTTTTTGTACAAATACATTACCGGTATTTATCAGTAAGTCGCCTGTATTCTGACTATTAAACTTTGCAATAGTACTGGCATTAATAACGTCAATTTTTTGCGCCAGGTTCTTTTTCTTTTCAGCAAACTTGTTTGAATAAACCACCACTTCATCCAGATTCTTTTCGCTGGTGGTATCTTGTTGCGCTGTTGCACATACAGACACATATAGCAATGCTGAAAGCAATGCAATCTTCCTCATAAATAAAAATTTTGATTACAGAATTGAGTTGTCAATAAATAAAAACTGTAATTAGATCTGCGGCGGCGGGGTGGGAATGGTTTTAAACTGGCTCTGTAGTTTTGGAGAGTTTAGAGAGGCTTCATGATATTGTTTGCAGGAAAGAACAGTGTCATCTGTAACCGGCATAAAATAAATGCCCTGCAAACATTGAAAAAGCTGGCTCAGTAACTGATTTTGCTCCGACATTTCTTTCTTCCAGCCATTACTGAAAATCGTTTTCAATAATGTTTCTTCTTCATCGTAAAGACCATAAAAAGTGGTGAGTCCATTTTTATATTCGGTTGATTTGATATCAAACATTTTTCCGTGTGCCCAAATTTCTTTTCCTGCTTTTGCCCAATGAATCTCATTGTCATTCAACGTAATGCTATGTAGCGACTGTTTTTCCATCCTTTCTTTCATACGATGACGGATGGACTGTTGTCTGATAGTAAAAACAAGAACGAACAGCGTAGGAGTGAACCCAAGCAGTATGAATAGAACACCGGATATTTTTTTGGTTGCTGTTATCAAATTGAAAAATCAGAAAACAAATGTAAGTCTATTTTTTTCTGATAAGACTGTCGATTGGGTATTTTGCCTTCATAGTATTCATAACAGACTGTGCCCAGCCAGTTATTTTAGCTTTTTCCTCCGGAGTAAGTTTTGCATCTTTATGTGTCCAGGTGTAAGAGTTCAATGGCATTTCCCCATCTTTCACCATTTCAATAGTTTCTTCCATTTTATGATACTGGTAGCGGAGGCTCTTATGTGTGTATTCGTCATAATTTATCTTCTTCTTTCCATTTACAATGTGTTTGTTCAACCACCAATGTACCGGTTGAAAGTTAGTGTACCACGGATACCTGGTATTGTTGCTATGGCAATCATTACAGGCTTTCGTTAATATGGCCTTTACATCTGCAGGTATGGCAAAATTATTTCCAATGTAATTTGGCTGTGGCTCTTCTGCTTTATTCTTCTTAGGATGAATGAATTGTATGATGACTAATGCAGCTAATAAAAACAACATGATTTTTCTAAACATGGGAAAACGATTTATTAATAAAATTATGAGTTAGTAATTAAAATATTGCCAGTCATTTCCTTGGGTATTTCTAACCCCATCATGGTTAAAATGGTCGGGGCAATATCTCCCAGTTTTCCCGGCTTAATATTTCCTTTCCAATTATTGTCAATAATAAAGAAAGGAACGGGGTTTAAAGTGTGGGCTGTATTGGGTGAGCCGTCTTCATTTATCATATAGTCCGCATTGCCATGGTCGGCAGTTAAAAAGATGGTGTAATCATTTTGCAAACCTGTTGTTACAATCCGCTCAACACAGTTATCCACTGTTTCTACGGCTTTAACAACTGCAGACCATACACCGGTATGCCCCACCATGTCTGCATTGGCATAATTAAGACAGCAAAAATCAAATGATTTATTTTTTATTTCAGGTATCAATGCATTTGTGAGTTCAACAGCACTCATTTCAGGTTGCAAATCATAAGTGGCTACTTTGGGTGATGGCATCATAATTCTTCTTTCGCCTTCAAAAATTTTTTCCCTTCCGCCGCTGAAGAAGAAAGTAACATGCGGATATTTTTCTGTTTCCGCACTACGGATTTGTTTTAACCCATTTTGTTCTAAAACTTCCCCAAGGGTATTATTCAAGTTGTCTGTTTCAAAAACAACATTGACATTTTTATAGGTATGGTCATATTCTGTAATGGTGGTATAATGTAACGACAGTTTCTTCATCTCAAATTCAGGAAAATCTGTTTGTGTCAGCACTTGTGTTATTTCCCTGCACCTGTCGGTGCGGAAGTTGAAACATAGGGCTACGTCACCATCTTTAATAGTGGCTAATGGTTGTCCACAGGACTCTGTGAGTTGCCCTTCATCAAGAATAATGGTTGGTTTGATGAATTCATCAGTAATATTATTTGCATAGGCATTTTCCACGGCGGCAATAGCATCGGTGGCTTTTTCACCAACACCATTTACCAACGCATTATAGGTCAACTTTACTCTTTCCCATCTTTTATCCCGATCCATAGCATAGTAACGGCCGCTAACGGTAGCTATTTTTCCAATGGAACCATTTAAATGCTCCTGTAATCCGGTTATAAATCCTAATCCGCTTTTGGGGTCACAATCCCGGCCATCGGTAAAGGCATGGATAAATACATCTTTCAATCCTTCTTTTTTGCAAACGTCTATTATCGCTTTTAAATGGGTGATATGTGAGTGTACACCACCATCACTTACCAAGCCCAAAAGATGAAACGGCGTATTATTTTTTTTGGCAAAACGAATTGCATTCAGCAAAATTTCATTTTTTTGAAACGACCCATCCCGGACGGCTACGTTTATGCGTTGCAATTCCTGGTACACCACTCTGCCAGCCCCCAGGTTCAAATGCCCCACTTCAGAATTGCCCATTTGCCCATCTGGCAATCCTACTGCTTCGCCGCAGGTAATTAATGTGGTGTTGGGATATTTTGTATATAATGACCTTGTAAAAGGCACATTGGCGTTTTGTATAGCATCTGCGGACGCAACTTTCCCTAATCCCCAGCCGTCCATGATGACCAGAATGACTTTTTTTTGCAACATTTTTTATTAACATTTTAGTTAGTACAAATACACTCATTTTCAAGGGGCAATTGCCCGTCCGTACCCTGTAAAACTACATTCAAATGACCTATTTGCCAGCCGGTATGCGGAAAAACTGCTGGTTTTTAGTAGTTTAGTATCCAATAAAAAGCCATAGTTTACTGTGGCATGTTTTTAGATTATTACTCCTGTGAAAACCTATTTTGTTATGAAACGCATATTATCAACCTTACTGCTTGGGTCAATTTTGATGCTGTCTTCATTTACAGCTCAAAAGGGAATTGATGAAGTTATCGGCGCATTACGTTCTGGTAACTCGGCACAGTTATCCGGTTATTTTGATGAGAATGTGGAACTCACATTACCCGACAAAAGCGATAGCTACAGCAGGGCGCAGGCGCAGTTAATTGTAAAAGATTTTTTTGGCAACAATGGAGTAAAAGGCTTTGAGTTGAAGCACAAAGGCGATTCACCGGGAGGACATTTCTGTATTGGTACGCTGCAAACCAGTGCAGGTAACTTTCGCACCAATGTTTTTATGAAAGTTAAAAACGGGAAAGAAGTGGTAAAGGAAATCCGTTTTCAGTCAATAGAGTAATAAACTTTGAAAATACTTGTGAAGCCTTCCTGATTTAACAGGAAGGCTTTTTACTTTTGTAACTATGAGTTTTGATGATCAATTACATCATTTAATTGATGAAGCCCTGAAAGAAGATATTGGTGATGGCGACCATTCCACCTTATCAAGTATAGCTGCAACCGCAAAAGGGAAAGCTGTATTGAAAATAAAACAAGACGGTATTCTTGCGGGCATGCAGGTTGCTGAAAAAATATTCAGCTACAAAGAACCATCTTCTGTTTTTACCGCATTTAAAAAAGACGGTGAAAAAATGAAGTATGGGGAGAAAGCTTTTGAAGTGGAAGCATTGGTACATACTATTCTGCAATGCGAGAGATTAGTATTGAACTGTATGCAACGGATGAGTGGTATTGCAACGCTGACAAAACAATATACGGATAAATTAAAAGGTTATAAAACAAAATTGCTGGATACCAGAAAAACCACCCCCAACTTCCGCTTACTGGAAAAAGAAGCCGTAAGAATCGGCGGCGGTGTTAATCACCGGTTTGGCTTGTATGATATGATAATGCTGAAGGATAACCATATTGATTATTGCGGCGGAATAGAAAAAGCAATAGATAAAGCAGCGGAGTATGTAAGAACGGTAAAGCCGGGACTAAAAATAGAAGTGGAAACCAGAAGCATTGATGATGTGAAAAAAGTAATGGCAATGGGGAAAGGAAAAGTATTCCGTATTATGTTAGATAATTTTACACCTGCATTGGTTAAAGAGGCTGCGGATTTAATAAAGGAAGACTTTGAGACCGAAGCCAGTGGCGGAATTAATCTGG
>JAYVKT010000589.1:0-10822 GCA_043768195.1 Chitinophagaceae bacterium
GATACATGGGTACCCCCTTCAATGGTATTGATGTTATTGACGTAAGAATAAATGTGTTCATTGTAGCTGTCGTTATAGCTTAATGCTACTTCTACTACTACATTGGTGTTGTCATCTTTTCCTTCTACATAAATCACTTTGGGTATAAGAGAATTACGTCCGGCACTTTTGTCCAGCATTTCTACAAATTCTACAATACCACCTTCGCTATAAAAAACATTCGTATAGTTTTCACCGTTCTCTTCTTTTTCCCTCACATCAGTCAATACAATCCGTACACCACGGTTGAGGTAAGACAACTCACGGAGACGGCCTTCCAGAATATCTTTATTGTAAGTAGTAGTTATGAAAATGCTGTCATCCGGCCAGAAATGAACTTTGGTTCCTGTTTTTTCGCTAACTCCTGTTTCCCGAACAGCATATTGTGGCACACCAATCTTATATTCCTGTTCAAATGTTTTTCCATCACGGTTAACCGTTACTAATAATAGTTTGCTCAGTGCATTTACGCAACTAACACCCACACCATGCAAACCACCGGATACTTTATAAGAACCTTTATCAAACTTGCCACCGGCATGCAGTACTGTCATTACTACTTCCAATGCAGAACGTTTTTCTTTAGTGTGCATCGCCGTAGGGATACCACGGCCATCATCTTCTACTGAAATTGAATTGTCTTCATGTATGGTTACAAAAATATTTTTGCAATAACCGGCTAATGCTTCATCAATGGAATTGTCAACTACTTCATACACCAGGTGGTGCAAACCTTTTACACCAATATCGCCGATGTACATAGCCGGACGTTTACGAACAGCTTCCAAACCTTCTAAAACCTGTATGCTATCGGCACTGTAACCGGCCGATATTGCGGCTGCTTTTTCTTTAGCTTCTGTAGTCATAAATGAGGTAAAATCCTATCGTTAAAAATGTAGAAAATATAACTCACAAATGTACTGAAATAAGGTGGGCTGACCCGAAATTTGAAGGCTTTTTTGGGGCAAAATTTATGCTAGTAATAACAGCAGTTCTTTGGGTGAAACTATAGGCAAGGCCGGTGTAGCAAAAGGGAGAAAGTCTTTTTTATTTCGGGTTATAAAAAAGTCCATCTTATTTTGTAATGCCCCAAAGTAAAGGATAGCATCTTCTTTGTCTTTATAATTCCCGGCCATGGCCATTTGGAGGGTTTCTATCCTAAAACAACAGGTTTTTACAATTTTCAATAGTAGGGAAATTTGCTTGTCAAGGCCGGTTATGTAAAGCGAATTGGTAATTACGGATTCGCTGACATAAATATCAGGATCACCTTCTTCTGCAGCAAGAAAAAACTTATTGACGGATAACCGGTCAAAATCACGGTTTTCGATAAAATCAATTATAATATTCGTATCTGCAAAGGCTTTAATGGCCATGTTTTGCCATTAACTTATTACGTAAAGCATTCTTTTCTGTACCTGGCTTTGTTTTTTGTACGGGGGCATTTTGCAAAATCATTTCAGTCACAGATTTCTTTGCAGGACGATGGCTGTTTTTTTCCAAATATTTTTCCACCATTTTAGAAACACTTGTTTTTTGTTTCCTGGCGGCCTGTTTGGCTTTTTTTATTACTGCTGCTGAAATTGACAAAGTAAGCTTTGTGGTCATACGTACCTTTTTATAAAAGTACGTATAATATTTTTTCAGCCCAAATGTTTTGATGTTCCTCAGAGGGGTTACAGTACTTACCGCTTTACAATCTGTGCCACCAAATCAGCTTCACAACAAACCTTATTGCCAACATAGGTGGTGCCTTTCATTTCGCAAATACCACGGCGGATGGGAGCCGACAATTCCATTTTCAGAACCAGCGTATCACCGGGCCTTACCATTTGTTTGAATTTGCAATTATCTATTTTAAGAAAATAAGTATCGTACTGGCCGTCGCCACTCAGGTTGATGGCAAGAATGCCGCCGCACTGTGCTAATGCTTCTATTTGCAATACTCCGGGCATTACAGGGTTGCCGGGAAAATGCCCCTGAAAAAACCATTCGTTAAAGGTTACATTCTTGATGCCCACAATATGTGTATCACTTAGCTCAATTATTTTATCAACTAATGCAAAAGGAAAACGGTGCGGCAATGTTTTTTCAATAAACTGCTGATCATACACAGGTGGTTGGCTGGGATTATAAACCGGAACGCCTTTGGTGTGTTTATTTTTTTTTATGTACTGCTTTATTTTTTTAGCAAACGCAACATTTGTACTGTGCCCGGGCCGGTTGGCAATAATGCGTCCTTTTATTGGATAACCAATCAAAGCAAGATCGCCGATAACATCTAACAGCTTATGCCTTGCTGGTTCATTGGGAAAACGTAATTCGAGATTATTCAGGTAGCCCTCACTCTTTACTTCAATATTCTCTTTATTGAATATTTTTTTTAACCGATCCATTTCTTTTTTATCAACCGGTTTGTCAACAATGACAATGGCATTGTTAACGTCGCCACCTTTGATAAGATTGTTATCCAGCAGCATTTCCAACTCATGTAAAAAACAAAAAGTGCGGCAAGGGGCAATTTCTTTTTTAAAATCCCGCATAGTTTTTAACCCTGCATGCTGGGTGCCAAGAACGGGGGAATTAAAATCAATTAATGTTGTTACCTGGTAATCGATTGCCGGCATGGCAACTAACTCTACCCTCTTTTCTTCATCATAATGATAAATATTTTCATCAATGCTGTACCATACTTTGGCAGCATCCTGTTCTATTACCCCGGCTTCTTCAATCAATTCTACAAACGGTTCGGAACTTCCATCCATAATTGGCATTTCTGGTCCGTTAATTTCAATCAGGCAATTGTCAATACCCATTCCTACTAATGCGGCCAGCACATGTTCTACGGTGCTTACTTTCACGCCATTGTATTCTAAGGTGGTGCCACGGCTTACATCTGTTACAAGGTCACAATCAGCTTTGATGATGGGCTGCCCGGGCAAATCCACCCGTTGAAACTGGTAGCCAAATCCTGAATTAGCTGGTTTTAGCGTAAGATCTGCCATAACACCCGTATGCAAACCAGTGCCCGAAATGCTCACGGCAGATTTAAGTGTATGTTGTTTATCTGGATTAAAATCAGAACTCATAATACCAGCAATATAAGTCTTATTTTCTGTGGATGAAATCATAGCAACAAAGATAATTATTCATACAGAATGATATAAAAACTGTCTTTTTTGCAGTCAAATGATTTTATAATTCTTGTAGGCAAACAATCGCTTACCGGTAATTTTTTCAATCCGGTACAGGATGCTGTCTTTTAAAGAAAATTTTTTTTGGCGGGTGTCAAATCTGGCATCCCAATTTTTTTCTGTAATTCTTTTTTGCATTACAGCCGGATGGGTGCCTTTGTAGCGAACCAGCGAATCAGCATCTTTTAAAAAATCAAACTGATTTTCTGCTTTGCGGGGCGGCGGGGCATATCCTTCTCCATTCCAGAAACCGGAGAAATCAACAATCTTCTCATGCTGCTTATCGGGATGACGAACCCAGCCATAATGATAAATGCAAGCATTAATTTCTTTTACCTGTAATTTTTTTCCCAGCTTTGTGCGAAAGCCCTGTGCATCCTGATACGAAGTGATGTTATTATTGTTCCTGATTAGTCGTATTTCATGGCTGTACCAGCGCCGTGAATCGCCGATATAATCATAAGTGCCGTAAAAGTGTACATACTTAAAAAGTAAACCTTCCACTTTTTTATTACCTGCATATTTTCTGGCGGCCGCAAGAATTACTTGTAAATCTTTTTCATGCACTACTTCATCTGCCTGCAAATAAAAAGCCCAATCGCTGTCAGGACTTATATGGGCTAAAGCCTTATCTGTTTCTACTGCCAGTACTTTGCCGCCTTCTTTCAATGAATCATCCCAAACAGAATGAACAATTTTTATTTTTGGGGAGCCGATTGATTCAATCAGTTCTAAAGTGCCGTCATCGCAATTGCCGATGCTAACAATAAATTCATTAACGATGGAAAGGATGGAGTTGATAGACTCTGCAACAGGATAGTCGTACTTAACGGCATTGCGCACAAAGGTGAAGCCACAGATTTTCATGAAAATTTTATAACAACATTTAAGAAACCTTTTCCTCTATCAATTGCTTAACCAATGCTTCCAGTTCTTTTATTCTCTTTTCCATTTCGGGAAGGTTACGGGCAATGGCCTGGCTGCGCAGTGCTGCAGTGAAATCATAAGCAGGTGAACCAGTTACTGCCTTACCCGGTTCAATAGATTTACTAACGCCACTTTGTGCATTCACCTTAGCCCCATCTCCTAATTGTATATGGCCTACAAGACCTGCCTGCCCACCAATCATTACATTTTTACCAATCTTGGTACTGCCACTTACACCGGCCTGTGCAGCAATTACCGTGTTGCTACCGACTTCAGCATTATGCCCAACCTGTATAAGGTTATCAAGTTTGGCACCTGATTTAATAATAGTAGAGCCAACAGTTGCCCTGTCTATAGTTGTATTGGCACCTATATCCACTTTGTCTTCAATAATTACGTTTCCCAACTGAGGAATTTTTTTAAAAGTGCCGTCTGGTTGCGGGGCAAAACCAAAACCATCGCTGCCAATAACTGCACCTGCCAGAATGTTGACGTGGTTCCCAATTTTGCAATCATGATAAATTTTTACACCGGGGTCAATAAGGCAGTTATCACCGATGATGACATTGTCGCCAATAAAGGTGTTTGGAAATATTTTTGTATTACTGCCAATTTTTACATTTTCGCCAATGTAAGCAAAGGCTCCAATAAAAACATTTTCGCCATACACAGCCGTTTTCGCAATATGGCTTGGCTGCTGAATGCCAGTTAACTGTTGTTGAACAATTTCCTGGTATTTGGTGAGCAGTGTTGCAAAAGCAGAATATGCATCGGGTACCCATATCAATGTTGGCGTAACCGGCTGCCTGAGTTTGAAAGCTTCGTTTATTAAAACAATGGATGCCTTAGTGCTATAGATGTATTCTTCATATTTGGGGTTGGAAAAAAAAGTAAGTTGCCCCTCTATTGCTTCTTCAATCTTTCCAAATGAATCAACAGCAGCATCGGGGTTGCCCTCAACCTTGCCATTGATAAGAAGTGCTATTTGTGAAGCAGAGAATTGCATGTTTTTAGTTCATTGTTAATGGTTCACGGCTAATAGTTGATGGTATAGCAGGAGGCTATGAACTATAAACTATGAACTTCTTAAGTAACAAATGTAATATTTTTTAATCTCGCCATAGGCAACACCGCTATTAAAATGAATCAGCGCATTGTCCACTTTTGAAATATCTTTTATCGTTCCATCCTTGAATAAAATGTTGATTCGTTCATCTCCCGGGTCGTAGGTTGTGTTACTGGCTTCGCCGGTAAACACAAAATATTCCGCTTCTTTTTCGGTTATGCCAAGTTTAGTGCTGGCTTCCTTTATTTTCTCCTTTATCAACGCATCATCAAAAGGTTCAGCCTGTAGTTTTACTTTCAGCAAGTTTCGTTCCACTAATGAACGGCAAAGCAGGGATAATATTTTATCCTCCTGCATCTGCCAGTGTTTTACGGCACTCATCACATCATAATCATCGAGCTGGCAAAATTCAAAGAGCCAGTCATTTACTTTGGGGTGCTGATTTTTATCAAGGGTAAGAAAGATGTTTAAGAAAGGGGAGGTAGCGGTTGCATTTATCTCCCGGGCCCGTTGTATTATTTTTTGCAGGGTTTGTTCTGCACTCACCACTGTTTTATGCAGGTACACCTGCCAGTACATGAGGCGGCGTGACACCAAAAATTTTTCAATGGAGTAGATAGCTTTTTCTTCTACCATCAGTTCCCCATCTTTTACCGTCAGCATTTTCAGGATGCGATCATAGCCGATAACACCCTCTGCCACACCTGTAAAAAAACTGTCACGGTTAAGATAGTCAAGCCTGTCCACATCCAATTGTCCGGAAACTAATTGATGTAAAAATTTCTTTGGATGCTTATTGGTAAAAATAGCAATGGCGGTGTTTAGTTGCCCATCATATGCGTCATTCAGTTTTTGCATCAGCAAGATGGAAATAGCTTCATGGCGCACATCTTTTATCAATTCATTTTCGAGTGCATGTGAAAAGGGGCCATGGCCAATATCATGTAAAAGAATTGCTACTTTGGCTCCCAATTCTTCTTCTGGTGTTATTTCTATGCTTTTGCTTTTTAGTTCACTTAGTGCTATGCACATTAAATGATAAGCACCAAGGGAATGGTGCAGCCTTGAATGAACAGCACCCGGATATACCAAATGAGCAAAAGCCATCTGGTGGATATTGCGCAGCCGTTGATACCACGGATGAGAAATTATTTGCAGTATCAACGGATGGTCAATAGTAATAAATCCATATACCGGGTCGTTGATAATTTTGCGTACAGGGGGCATTGTTGCTGTTTTGTTAAAGGGCTGGCAGCAAATGTACAAAGGCAGTGTTTAAAAAGCTATTTTTGACTGGTTGCTTGTATCTGGTCATTAATTGCTGGTTGGTTTTATTAAACCAATATAAGCTATAATAGTTTTGGAAATATCTTTAGTAACAAGTGTATAATAACCAGTAACCAATCACCAGCAACAAATAGCAAGTATGGCAATAGCAAAAATTATTTGGGTTGACGATGAAATTGAAAGCCTTCAATCGCAGAAAATGTTTTTGGAGAATAAAGGATACGAAGTGCAAACATTTACAAATGGGTTTGATGCCATTGATTATGTAAAAGAAAACCCTGTTGATGTAGTATTGATTGATGAAAGCATGCCAGGCATTACCGGGCTTGAAACATTAGCCAAGATTAAAGAAATTAATCAGTCGCTACCGGTGGTACTAATTACCAAGAATGAAACGGAGAACCTGATGGATGATGCCATCGGCTCACAGATAAGTGATTATTTAATTAAACCTGTTAATCCTAACCAGGTATGGCTGAGTTTAAAAAAAATAATTGATAACAGGCGGTTGGTGGCTGAAAAAACAACAACGGCCTATCAACAGCAGTTTCGCCATTTGTTTACTGCATTAAACAGTAATCCTGATTATAACGAGTGGATGGATATTTATAAAAAACTGGTGTATTGGGAACTGGAGATGGAGAAAAGCGACAGCCCGGAGATGCAGGAAATTTTACAAAATCAGAAGAGTGAGGCCAATACTGAGTTTTTCAAATTTGTATCAAGAAACTATGCAAGCTGGGTAAACCCTAAAAGTAAGGAAGGCCCGGTAATGAGCCATTCGCTGATGCAATTCAAGGTATTGCCACACCTGGAAAAAGGCTCTCCTTTATTTTTTATTTTAATTGATAACCTCCGGTTTGATCAATGGAAAGCCATTCAGCCGATATTTTCAGAAAGCTTCCGCATTCTGGAAGAAGATAGTTTTTACAGCATACTTCCCACGGCCACGCAGTATTGCCGCAATGCCATTTTTGCCGGGCTGATGCCAATGGATATTGAAAAACAATTTCCTGCCCAATGGAAAAATGATGAAGAAGAAGGAGGAAAGAATCTGCATGAAGAAGAATTTATAAGGGCACAGCTGAAGAGATTGGGAAAAAATGATCTGAAAATTTCCTATACCAAAGTAGTAAACAACCATGCAGGGCTTGATTTGATGAATAATATCCACAACCTGTTGAATAACGATCTGAATATTATCGTTTACAACTTTGTAGATATGCTAAGCCATGCCAGAACAGAAATGGAAGTGCTGAAAGAACTGGCCAGCGATGAAATAAGTTACCGCAGCATTACCACTTCCTGGTTCGAACATTCGCCGCTGCACCAGGCATTAAAAAAGATCGCCGATAAAAACATACGAATTGTACTGGCTACTGACCACGGCAGCGTAAGAGTAAAAACACCTTACAAAGTAGTGGGGGATAAACAAACCACTACCAATCTTCGTTACAAACATGGCCGCAATTTGAATTACGAACCCAAAGAAGTACTCTCATTCAGAGATCCGAGAGAAGCCGGGTTGCCTGTGCCCACTATTAATTCTTCGTTCATATTTGCTAAAGAAGACAGTTTTCTTTGTTATCCTAACAATTACAATTATTATGTAAACTATTACCGCAATACCTTTCAGCATGGCGGGGTAAGTTTGGAAGAAATGATAGTGCCGGTGATAAAGATGCAGAGTAAGTAGGGCTATTTTTTCTTTTTCAGAATAATTTCCTCTGTCATTAAAGCATACATCCGTTTAAAAAAATCCTGTACACCCGGATAGTCTTCTTTGCTGTAAATGGCTCTTTTTACTTCAAATATTTGCGACATATTAATACTCTGTGGATCCGATGAGTAAGTAATTTTGTAGAAAAAACTTGAATCTGGTGCCCTGACAGTTATACTTTTTGGCAAATGTTCTATCAGGTAAGATGCTGGTAAACCTACTTGCATATTGTAAATGAAAAGTTGGTTACATCCAAAATCTATATCAGTGTTTCTTTTCTCAGCTATAAAAACATTCTTATTTCTTTCCGTAAGAATTTGCGGATTAATAAAAATGAAGTCGCCGCTTTTTTGTGGTTCATAAGTGAACTCGATCGTTTCAAATAACGGATCTTCGTCATTACCCGGATCGGATCTGGTAGTTGAAATGATTTTTAATCCTTGCGGGGCTTTATCATAAAATTTGTCTTCATTGTCGCTTTCATCTTTCAGGGTTGTATCCAGCTTATAGGATTTTGCATAATCATAATGCTGCAAAGTGCCGGTACCCTCCATGTTTCCTTCTTTATCCAGGTCAGCTATCACTTGAACAATTTGTTTGAGTAATGGGCGGTTATCTGTTACAGTAAGCCATTGAGCACTGTCCTGCCCGATTAGGAAAACTTCCCGGTTCATAACATTGAGTGGAGGATTTAAAAAAGACTGGTATTTAATGCTGGCATCTAACAGGAAATGACTGTTTGTGTCCAGAGCAAGTACATCAAAACCATCAAATTGGCCTACACTGGGAAAGTCTTTATTCACCTTGCCGTTTTCTTTTGTGCTTATCATTGCAGGCATACAGGAAACATTTGAATTGAGGAGGAGGTTCAGCAGAACAAGATTAATCTCCGCTGAAGTACCGGTTTTATTTTTCAAGACCTCTTCCAAATTTATGCTTTCAGCAGAAAGGCTTTGTTCTGCTTTTTCTGGTACCAGCCTTTTTACTTCCTTGTAAACAAAACCGATCCTGTCCTTTATTTGCAAAATTTTTTGTGCTGTATCAATAATCTTCTCTGTTCCCGGAATTATTTTTCTTACATGATTCTCAAAAAAATCAGAGTTGATAAAACCTCTTGCAGCCGAAGCCCACATAGCTTCTGTATTTGCTTTGGTAATCTGGGTCATCGATCCGCCTCTGGGAAAAAGTATAAAAGAAGCCTTTATACGATGGTCATTGATAGAACTCATGAAAGGTTCTACTTTGAAAGAAGGGATATTTTCGTGGAAATAGGTTAACCGGCGGTAACGATTATTTTTTAACAGGTACCATGTGCTTGCCAGCGAATCAATACCAAAGGGCCGTTCAATAAGACGGCACTCTACTGGTGTAGTAACAGATTTTGAAGAGTATTGTACAGGTATTCTATCCTGTATAAGCCAGGGAGCAATAGAAAAAACATTATTTACGATAGTAGTGTACCTGTATTCAATTACACAACCAGGTTTTAGATTGGGAAAAGTAAAATTTACCAGCCCGACATTTTCAAGGGCTTTTTCTTTGAAGAAATCTTTTTTTTCCAGTTTTTGTACCACCACTTTCCCATCAGCACTCAAGTTATAAACAGCACCACTCAACTCTTTTATTTTCGCCACTCCTTTTTTACTAAAGTAGGGGATTTTTATTATGGCATTTTTGTAACCCTTTTCGTTAAAAATTTTTATACGTATTCTTCTCTCCGACTTCAATCGCAGGCTATAAGTGTATATCTCAAATTCCGTTTCTTCTATATCGAACAGTTTCATGGCATCCGCCCCGGGTTCGAAGGAACAGTCTGTCAATTGGAGATCCGCAATATCAATCTTCCCGAAATCAGGCATTTCTTTTTGCCCGAAAGAGGAAATAGTTAAAGAAAGACCGATGAAGAAAAAAATATTTTTTCTCATAAATAGTGTATCAATAAATGTACAAATTTTTTTGTGGATAACATTTGACCAAAAGAAAACAACTACATTTAAATTTGCAGGTATGAAATATACCCAACACTCTCTCGATAAATTAGAAGCCATCCCGGAAGAAGCTGGTTATGTATTACGATACGAGAGAGGATCTTTTCAAAGCGGTTATTGCATTCTTGAGGAAAGAAAAGTGGTAGTGTTGAACAAGTTTTTACAAACAGAAGGCCGTATCAATACGTTGATAGACCTGATCCCCCAGTTGGATATAAATCCGGAAATACTTACGGACGGTTCAAAGAAACTTCATGCAGATATTTTATCTAAACTGGAGATAGAAGAAAATGGAAAACCTGCCTGACGGCAGACAGGTAAATAACCCAAAATGGGAAAAAGAAAAGTTGATGCCGCTTTTCTTTTTCATTCCAAATTATTAGTTTCTCATTTCTTATTTTTACCTGTGCATCCCCCTCTCAAAATAACTTTTCTTGGCACCGGCACCAGCAGCGGCGTACCCATGATTGGCTGCGACTGTGATGTCTGTATTTCCACCGATAAAAAAGATAAAAGACTTCGTTCAAGTATTTTGGTGCAATCTGCCACCACCACCTTAATCGTTGATACCGGCCCCGATTTTCGCTACCAGATGCTGCGG
>JAYVKT010000590.1:0-3619 GCA_043768195.1 Chitinophagaceae bacterium
GTCACCATCTCTCTTTTTACCGGAGCTATAAATTACCAGGGAGATTTAAACCCCAACAGTTTTACATTCAAACATTCCAACTTTGCTGCCGGAATAACCATTCGAAAGCCAATAAACCGTTGGTTCACTTTAAGGGGCGGTGTGAACATGGGGAAAATTGAAGCCGCCGACAAATGGAACAGGGATAACCTCAAATCCCGTAACCTTAGTTTCACTACTTCCATTAAAGAAGCTTATTTGGGTTTGGAGGTGGCAGTGCTGGATCTATCAACCAGCCGGTTTACACCATACATTTATGGCGGCATTAGTTTTTTTCATTTCAATCCCTGGACACTTGATAACAGTGGAACAAAAACATACCTGAAACCGCTGAGCACTGAAGGGCAGGGGCTGTCACAATTTCCGGAAAGCAAACCATATAATCTTACTCAACATGCACTGGCATTTGGTGGCGGGCTTAAATTCAGGGTAACAGATGGATTCAATATTGGTATAGAATTTAATCAACGAAAATCATTTACTGATTATATTGATGACGTAAGCGGCCATTTTGTAGATGGTACTGTTTTGCAACAGGAAAAAGGAATCAAGGCTGTTGAACTTGCTTACCGGGCAGACGAACTACCAGGCGGAAGACCTTTTTTTCCTGCACATGGTGACCAGCGGGGAACACCTTCAGAAATGGACTGGTTTTATTTCTTTGGCCTTACTATGGAAATGAAACTTAATAACCTTGGTGATATTTTTTCTATTTTCAGCAGCAATAAGGCGGTGGCTAATCAACGCTGCCCCCGAAATGTGAATTACTGATATTTTCCCTTCTCCTTACACTTGTTCATCATTTTTATCGTTTAGCAGAAACAAACCGTTTGCGGCCTTAAATTTGTACTCAGATTTGAACTACCGAATTATGAAAAGTCTGGCAACAACTTTTTTTCTTTTACTGTTGGTATCCCACGCAACGGCACAGCGAATTCATGTTGGCTTGTTTGGTGGTGCCTCTGCCTACAATGGTGATCTTACTTCAAAAATTTTTCCTAAAAAGGTAACCAACGGGGTAGTTGGCTTTACATTAAATTATGAAGCTACCGACAACCTGTTTGTCAGAGCAGGGGTTGCTTATACTATTGTAGGTGGTGCAGATGTTTATAATGATAAGGTTGGTATCAAAAATCGAAATTTGTCATTTGAAACTAAAATTCTTGAATTCAGTGCTATGGGCGAATATAACCTGCTGAATTTGTATGACAACCGTTATACACCTTATGCTTTTGCGGGGCTTGCTGTTTATACATTTAATCCGTACGACTATAATCTTGCGGGACAAAAAACTTTTCTAAAACCATTAAGCACAGAAGGGCAGGGGCTTAGTGGTTATCCTGATATAAAGCCTTATAACCTTACACAATTAGCCATACCAATTGGTGGGGGTGTTAAGTTTGCCCTCAATGATGATTTGAGGATTGGGGTTGAAGTTGGTCTGCGGTATCTTTTTACAGATTACCTGGATGATGTAAGTAATAATTATATTGACCAGGCCGATTTATTGGCCGCAAAAGGACAACTGGCAGTTGATATGTCGTATCGGGGTGATGAAATAACCGGGGGCAATTTAATCTATCCTGCAAAAGGCGCACAACGAGGAAGCCCAAAGGCCAAAGACTATTACTACTTTGCTGGTCTTCATCTTACTTACCGGCTCGGAACTGGTGCCGGCAATTCAGGAAGTGGCCGAAAAAATCAGACAGGGTGCCCGGTTAATGTATATTGATTTTCATTTGAACATTTCCTGACAGGTTGTGTTGTACATTTGCGGAGTTTATTTTATAACATGGCCTGGAAAAATCAACAACAATTTATTGAAGCATTAGAAAAAGCCGGTGAGCTGCTTCGCATTACCACCTACGTCAACCCCCATTTAGAAATAGCAGAAATTACCGACCGGATAAGCAAATCCGGCAATGGTGGCAATGCACTCCTGTTTGAAAATACAGGCTTTGATTTTCCTGTACTGATGAATGCCTACGGAAGTGAAAAAAGAATGTGCATGGCATTAGGTGTAAAAAATCTTGATGATACTGCAAAGGAAATTGAAGACCTGTTCAAATTATTAGCATCGCCAAAAGAAGGGATATTAGACAAACTAAAATTACTTCCAAAGCTTGGCCAGTTTGCCAGTTGGATGCCGAAAGTAAAAAACGGAAGAGGCGAATGTCAGGAAGTGGTGATGGATGCACCAGATATTACTAAACTACCTGTCATTACCTGCTGGCCAAAAGATGGCGGCCCATTTGTTACACTACCAATCATTCATACAAAAGACCCTAACACAAATTCCCGCAATGTGGGTATGTATCGGATGCAGGTGTTTGGCTCCACACTCACAGGTATGCACTGGCACAAGCATAAAGTTTCTGCTAAGCACTTTGCAGAATATAAAAAACTGAATAAAATAATGCCGGTGGCTGTTGCTCTTGGCGGCGACCCTGTCTATGCTTATTCAGCCACTGCACCCCTGCCGGAAAATGTGGATGAATACATGCTGGCCGGTTTTTTAAGAAAGAAAAAAGTAGAGTTAGTAAAATGTATTTCACAACCGGATGTAGAAGTGCCTGCCGATGCAGATTTTATTATTGAAGGGTATGTAGATCCAAATGATGAATTAATTTGGGAAGGCCCGTTTGGCGATCATACCGGTTATTATTCATTGCCCGATTGGTATCCAAAATTTCACATCACAGCTATTACACATAAAAAAAATCCAGTTTACCCCGCCACTATTGTTGGCATACCACCTCAGGAAGATGCTTGGCTGGGAAAAGCAACCGAGAGAATTTTTTTGGCTCCCATTAAAATGACCATGGTGCCGGAGATAGTGGATATGGATATGCCGGTAGAAGGTGTGTTTCATAATCTTGTTATTACTCAAATTAAAAAAGACTATGCCGGGCAGGGACAAAAAGTAATGAATGCCATGTGGGGTGCGGGGCAAATGATGTTTAATAAAATACTGGTGATGGCTGATGAAGGAGTGAAGATTCAGGATTATGAAGCATTAGCAAAATATGTTTTCGAAAATCTAAACCCATCAACTGATATTTATTTTTCCACCGGGCCAATGGATGTGCTGGATCACAGTTGCAGTAAATTGGGCTTTGGTGGAAAGATGTGTATTGACGGAACAAATAAATTTGAAGAGGAGATAGACGACAGTTATCAGTTCGGGGTTAAGGGCTCAGCGTTTGATGAAAACTCTTTACGGGCAAAATTTTCTGAAATAAAAACTGTCAATGTTTCCGTATTAAAAAAGCAAATACCCTGTTTGATTATATCAGTACAGAAAAATAGAAAAAATCATATAAAAGAATTGCATGAACAAATATATGCAGTTGATGGAATGGAAACAGTGAAGATGATATTATATGTAGAACATACAGTAGATGCAAATGATTTGACAACAGCCCTTTGGCGTTTCTGTAATAACCTGGATCCCAAAAGAGATTATCATCTCTCTAAACGACCGACTCCCGGCTCCCGACTCACTGCACACTACTCAGCCTGCATGGGATTTGATGGTACTCGTAAGACAAAAGAGTTTGATGATTTTTACCGGGACTGG
>JAYVKT010000591.1:0-4988 GCA_043768195.1 Chitinophagaceae bacterium
ACGGATATCTTTTTTCTCAATACCGCGTAACAGTAAACCTGCGTTATCACCAGCCTGGCCTTCGTCAAGCAATTTCTTGAACATTTCCACACCGGTTACAGTTGAAACCAATGGAGCTTCCATAAGACCAACGATTTCAACACCTTCACCTACTTTGATGATACCACGCTCAATACGTCCGGTAGCTACTGTACCACGACCTGTGATAGAGAATACATCTTCCACAGACATCAGGAACGGAAGATCAACCGGACGTGGAGGTAAAGGAATATAAGAATCCACAGCATCCATCAATTCTGCAATAGCACCAACCCATTTTTCTTCTCCGGCCAAAGCACCGGTAGCAGAACCTTTGATGATTGGGGTATTATCTCCATCAAATCCACGTTTTGTCAGGGCTTCACGGATTTCCATTTCTACTAATTCAAGTAATTCCGGGTCTTCAACAAGGTCAACCTTATTCATGAATACCACCATGGTAGGAACACCAACCTGGCGGGCAAGAAGAATGTGCTCTTTAGTTTGTGGCATAGGTCCATCAGTGGCAGCAACTACAAGAATAGCTCCGTCCATCTGCGCAGCACCGGTAATCATATTTTTTACATAGTCGGCGTGACCGGGACAGTCAACGTGGGCATAGTGGCGGGTGTCCGTCTCATACTCAACGTGGGCTGTGTTGATAGTGATACCCCTTTCCTTTTCTTCAGGAGCTCCATCAATATCGTCATATTTTTTTGCTGTAGCCAGACCTCTTTTAGAAAGAACTTCTGTAATTGCAGCGGTTAGTGTAGTCTTACCATGGTCAACGTGACCAATAGTACCAATGTTAACGTGGGGTTTGTCCCTTTTAAAGGTCTCTTTTGCCATTGTTATCGGTTTTAAATTGTGTTTTACTAATTATTGTTGTTTTTATTCTTGAAGCCAAGAGCAATACTGCTATGGGCTTTTGTTGCGGTCTTTGACCTGTTCACCTTTTTTTTCAGTTCTCTCAGCAATACTCCGGCTTCTCTTTTAATTGTCAGACGGAGACCGTCAGACAATAGAGCCGTTAGTGAGAATCGAACTCACGACCTCTTCCCTACCAAGGAAGTGCTCTACCACTGAGCTACAACGGCTAGTATAGCTTTAGAGCTTCGCACTGTTACTATTAAAAAGAACTATCGAACTCAAGACCTTCCCGATTATCATCGGGATGCTCTAACACTGAGCTACAACGGCTTTTCCACTGCCGTCGCAGGCAGTATTCGAAATGGAGCGGAAGACCGGGCTCGAACCGGCCACCTGAAGCTTGGAAGGCTACCGCTCTACCAAATGAGCTACTTCCGCTAACTAATTATTAATTAAAAAATATTAATTAATAATTCAAAGAACTGTGGGCAGAGCTGGGTTCGAACCAACGTACTCGTGAGAGAACAGATTTACAGTCTGTCGCCTTTAACCACTCGGCCATCTGCCCCGGTAATCTGACGATTTCCGTCTGATTTAGTAATTGGTCAGACGGAGACCGTCAGACCAATGAGCCGAAAACTGGAGTCGAACCAGCGACCTACTGATTACAAATCAGTTGCTCTACCAACTGAGCTATTTCGGCTTAATAATGTGCAATAAAGAACTACCCCTATTTATTGGGGAGGCAAAGGTAAGGGAATTTGATAATTGGAAAAATTTTGCAGAGGGAATTTTTTGCTTGTTTTCAGGTAGTTGTGAATAAATGATTGATAACATCAGAGGCACCAGGAAATGCCATTAGAGGCAGTAAATTCTCGCAGTGTTTGTAATAGTAGCCGAGTTAGCAATGACTCTGGGGATCTAACAAAAGCACAGTATTGAACAATGTACTTTTTCGGAATTATAGGGCTGTGTTGCATAAGTACGGGAAACTATAGTGAGATAAAGAAACAGTAAAGTACTTTTTTATTTTAAAGAATTTTTCAAAAATAAAAAAACCCCGTAAGGACGGGGTCTGAAATGTTTTTAAGCGGCTTTCCTTTCTTTATTCTTTTTTATTTGTACTACCATAGAGTCGAGTGCATCGTCAAACGACTGTTCAAATGATTTACTGGTTGATTTAACAAAAAAATTGTGTCCCGGTACATGCACCCTGATTTCTGCAATCTTGTCTTTAATTGCATGAACCACATTGTCTAACTTCAGAAATACATTTACACGGATGATGCGGTCATTGAAATTTTCCAGTTTCTCCAGTTTGCGGGTTACATAACCAAGTAACTTGCTGTCAGCATCAAAATGAACTGATTGAATGTTTACGTTCATAATCATCATGTTTTAGTGAAACAATAAATAAAGAACTTATACTGCCTTGGCTTTTCTCAGGGGTTTGGTTCTTTTGTCAACTTCAAGTTAATACAAAAGAGTTTTCTTCCCAAACAAAATTTTGCTAATTATTTATTGTGTAGTGTGAAAAAAATCAGGCTTTGGGATGTGCTTTTTTGTGAACATCTTTTAATTTTTCAATGGTATTGTGGGTGTAAACCTGAGTAGAAGCAAGGCTGGTGTGACCTAATAATTCTTTTACTGCATTGAGATCGGCTCCATTATTCATCAAATGTGTGGCAAATGTGTGCCGGAGAACATGGGGGCTTTTTTTATCAAGAGTGCTGGCACCTCCTAATATTTGGTTTACAAGCAAGTAGGCATATTTAGGATAGATTTTTTTTCCTTTATCTGTTACCATCAACACATCACTGCTTACTTCAAAATCTCTTTTCTTAAGCTCCTGATAATTCCGGATAGCCTCCATTATTTCTTTGCTTACTGGTATTATACGTTCCTTATTTCCTTTTCCCAGCACTTTGATCTGAGAATTACTAAAATCAATCTGCTTTTCTTTCAGGTTTATCAGTTCGCTTAAACGCATACCGGTAGCATAAAAAATAGTTATAAGCATTTTTGCATTTAGTGTTTTCCAATTTTCAGTGCTTAATGCCAGGCTCTCTACCAGTTTTTGGGTATCTCCTTCATTTATAAAGACGGGAAGCCGTTTACCAATCTTAGGGCTGATTACTTTTGCCATTGGCGATGTTTCCATTGTTCCGTTTTTTAAATGGTATTTAAAAAAAGATTTAAGACTTGAAATTTTTCTGTTAAGAGATTTAGCACCAAGACCAATTTCTTTCAAATGAGCCAGCCAGCTTCTGACAAATCTGTGGTTGATATCTTCTATTGAACTGCCACCAAACTGTGCGTTGAGAAAATCAATAAAACTGATTAGGTCGGTTTGATAGGAAGTAAGTGTGTGAACAGAATACCTTTTTTCGAATTTAAGGTAATCCAAAAAAGATTGTATGGATTGATGGGTAAGTGTGGCCATAAAAAAAGACAGCTACAAAGCTATTAAACTTTGCAGCTATCCTTTAAATATATTGTGTTCTAAAAATTAGCTTTCTATCTTGCCGCTGGCCAGATTCTGCTTATAAATTGCTTTCAACACTTGCCCCCGACGCCTTATTGACGGCTTAATGAAAGCCTGGCGTTCCCGCAGCTGTAACAAAACCTTAGATTTCTCAAACTTCTTCTTGTACTTCTTTAACGCTTTGTCGATGTTTTCGCAATCTTTTGAATCTATAATTAGCATAACTTATATACCTCCTTTGGTATTTTTTTAGTTCCTGAATTTTCGGGATGCGAAGATAGAGGGAAAAAATCAAAAATTCAAGGTTTAGTGGCTTAAAGTTTACAATGCAAAACCGGCGTTTAAAAGAAAAGCCGGATAACCATTAATTTGCAGCCATGTTTACTGGTATTATACAATCAGTTGGAACGATTAAGGAAGTCGTTTTGAATGGTTCCAATAAAATTTTCTGGGTAGAATCGCCTGTTTCCCTGCATTTTAAACCTGATCAAAGTGTTAGCCATAGCGGTGTTTGCCTGACTATAGAAGAAGTGAGTGAAAAGGGGCACCGGGTTACTGCGGTTGATGAAACATTACAAAAAACCAATCTGAGCAAATGGGAAAAAGGCACACTTATTAACCTGGAACAATGCCTGCAGTTAAACGATCGTCTGGATGGTCACATTGTGCAGGGGCATGTGGATACCACCGGACTATGCATTAAAAGAAAAGAAAAAAATGGTAGTTGGGAATTTGAGTTTCAGTTTCCAAAAAAATTTGCGGAGCTCGTTATAGAAAAAGGTTCTATCTGTGTGAATGGTATCAGCCTTACTGCTTTTGATGTAAAACGAAAAAGTTTCCGGGTAGCAATCATTCCTTATACATATCAACACACCAATATTAAAGAAGTGCGGGAAGGTGATTATGTAAACCTTGAGTTTGACATCGTCGGCAAGTATCTGCTCAGAACACTATCTTTATAAGAAATAAATTAATCTATTCAATTGTAATGAACCCTGTAAATCCTAACCATGCCAACCAGCAGGCAGGCAGGCAATACTATCCTGCCCTTGATGGCTTGAGGGGTTTGGCTATTTTACTCGTTGTAGTCTATCATAACTTTGGGTTTATAAATATTTTTTTCTTTGGCTGGCTGGGCGTTGACCTATTCTTTGTTCTCTCAGGGTTTCTTATTACTGACATATTATTAAAAACAATTCACAGAAAGGATTATCTCAAAAATTTTTACATCCGGAGGGTACTTCGCATTTTTCCACTTTACTATTTGTGCCTTATTTTATTCCTGTTAATTATACCAAGATTAAATGCAGAGTTTAGTATAAAATATTACACCGATAACCAGGTATGGCTTTGGACTTACTTGCAAAATTGGCTCTATATTTTTAAAAATCCGGGCCAAACCAATACCCTCAACCACTTGTGGTCATTAGCTGTTGAAGAGCAGTTTTATTTATTGTGGCCGCTTGTAATGCTGGTTATTAAAAAGCCCGGGCATTTATTATTATTTATATCATTACTACTTGTTGCAGTGCTTGGTCTTCGGCTGTGGGCATGGACAAACCAGGTAGCAGATCTTGCTTACTTTAACCTTTATACGTTTACCCGCATTGATGGA
>JAYVKT010000592.1:0-8253 GCA_043768195.1 Chitinophagaceae bacterium
GGACATGAGAAGTACCAGGAAATAAAAGGAGTGAGAAGCCATTTTGATGATAAGGAAATAGTGAAAGAGATGTTTGATCTGCTTGATAAATAGAAGATGCGAGTTAAGAAAATGAAAAGAAAAAAAATCAGTGTGTCAGATAGAATGTTTGAATTAAAACGACTAACCAGAAACTAGAAACAAGTAACCAGAATGCTGTATCATTTATTTGATTGGCTTAATAGTGAAGGAATAAAATTCCCGGGAAGCCGTCTCTTTGAGTTTATCACTTTCCGGGTTTTGCTGGCTGTTTTGTTATCGTTATTTATAACAACTTTCTACGGAAAGAAGTTAATTAAGTTCTTACAAAAAAAGCAAATAGGCGAAAGCATCAGGAATGAAGGACTGCCGGGAGAGGAAAAAAAGGTTGGTACACCAACGATGGGAGGTATTATCATCATTCTCGCCATCATCATTCCAACCTTGCTGCTGGCTGATTTAACCAAGATATATGTGCAGTTGATGTTGATTGCAACAGTTTGGCTCGGCATCATTGGTTTTATAGATGACTATTTAAAGCTGAGAGGAAAAAGATTGGCACAGGAAAAAGGAGAGAAATATACAAAGGGAAGTAAAGATGGATTGGCTGGATGGTTTAAGATTTTGGGACAGGTTGGTTTAGGAATTACGGTTGGTGCTACACTTTATTTCAACAGTGAGGTAAAAATCTGGAGGGAGTATGTAGGAAAAGTACCCCCAACCGATAAAACAGTTTTTGGAGTACCTGTAAATGGTCAAACAAAATACTTTACTGAAACTAAAGCTCCGTTAACAACTATTCCTTTTGTAAAAAATCATGAGTTTAATTATCAAAAATTGTTGCCGGCTTCGTGGAGAGATTATACATGGGTTCTTTACATATTGATTGTGATTTTTATTATCACCGCTGTGTCAAACGGTTCTAACCTCACGGATGGACTGGATGGATTGGCAACAGGAACATCAGCAATCATAGGGGTGTTGCTCGGCATATTTGCTTATGCAAGTGGTAACCTGGTGTTTGCTGATTATCTCAACATCATGTACATACCTGATTTGGGAGAGTTGTCCATTTTTATAGCAGCGATGATTGGAGCATGTATCGGGTTTTTATGGTACAACTCTTACCCGGCGCAGATTTTTATGGGTGATACGGGAAGTTTGACATTGGGCGGAATAATTGCATCACTGGCAATTATTGTTCATAAAGAATTGTTGTTGCCGATTTTCTGTGGTGTGTTTTTCGTAGAAACGCTGAGTGTAATGATACAAGTCGGTTATTTTAAATACACTAAAAGAAGATTTGGCGTGGGAAGAAGAGCTTTTTTAAAAGCACCATTGCATCATCACTACCAGGTAAAGGGATATCATGAAGTAAAAATTGTGAACAGGTTTTGGATAGTGACGGTATTGTTGGTGGTGTTGAGTATCGTTACGCTAAAGATGAGATAAGACTAATTGCTTTTGAGAAATATAATTACTGAAAAACCCATAATCCAATCCTTAAGAAGACTATCGTTCTGATTTAATTGAATTGATGTGCAGTTGTATTTGAAAATCCAATACTTATGAAGAGCCGTGTTCCGTACACGGATTATTGACCATGGGAAAAAGGTTTGTCATATTGGGCGGAGGCGAAAGTGGTGTGGGTGCCGCACTGCTGGCAAAGCAACAAGGGTATGATGTATTTCTTTCGGATGGAAGTTCTTTGAAAAATGAGTATCGTAATGAGTTGAAAGTTGCCGGGATTGAGTTTGAAGAAGGGCAGCATACAGAATCAAAAATTCTGGATGCTGATGAAGTGATGAAAAGCCCCGGCATACCAGAGAAAGCGGAAATAGTGAAAAAGATAAGAGCAAAAGGAATTGTTGTTATCAGCGAAGTAGAGTTGGCTTACCGGTTTAAAGGCAACAGTAAAATTGTAGCTATTACGGGAAGTAACGGAAAAACAACTACTACCGCATTGACTTATCACATCTGTAAAAAAGCAGGACTTGATTGTGCAATGGTTGGCAATATTGGCGATTCGTTTGCCAAACAGGTTACCAACGATCCGAAGCCTTTGTATATAGTTGAAGTAAGTAGTTTTCAATTAGATGATATAAAAACTTTCAGACCAGACATTGCTGTGCTGGTAAATATTACAGAAGACCACTTAGACCGTTACGATTACAAATTTGAAAATTATATCAACAGTAAGTTTCGTATCGCTATGAATCAGCAGCCGGATGACTATTTCATCTACTGCGCCGATGATGAAGTAACTATGAAATATCTAAACCAATTCAATATTCAATCTAACCAACTGCCAATAAGTATGAAAAGAGAACTATCAAACGGAGCATTTATAAAAGACGGGGACATGTATGTAAGAACAGGACAGGACTTTACCAACATGAGTGTATTTGATTTTGCTTTAAAAGGAAAGCATAATCAGTACAATACAATGGCGGCCTGCGTGGCAGCTACAACATTAGATATACGGAAAGATAAAATCCGTGAAGCTGTGCAGGACTTTCAGGGATTGGAACACCGCATGGAGCATGTGGCAACAATCCGTGGGGTAGAGTTTATTAATGACAGCAAAGCTACCAATGTAAACTCTGCCTGGTATGCATTGGAAAGCATGACAAAACCAACGGTATTGATATTGGGTGGTGTAGATAAAGGAAATGATTATTCGTTGATAGCGGAATTAGTGAAAGAAAAAGTGAAAGCTATCATTTGTCTCGGAACAGATAATAGAAAAATTCATGAAGCTTTTGGTAATACGATGGGCACAATTGTAAACACATCAACAGCAGCAGAAGCAGTACATGCAGCTTTTCATTTTGCTGGTAAAGGCGATGTGGTATTGTTAAGCCCGGCCTGCGCCAGTTTTGATTTATTTAAAAATTATGAAGACCGTGGCAATCAGTTTAAACAAGTGGTTAAAGATTTATAAGTAATGGAAGCAACAAGAGACATAGGGCTGGGTGGATTTAAAAACACCTTCAATGCTAACAACCTTATCAGCAAAACGAAGGGTGACAGGGTTATATGGGCATTGGTAATATTACTGACCTTAGTTTCATTGCTGGCAGTGTATAGTGCCACTGGCTCATTAGCCTATAAAAATTACAGAGGCAATACAGAAATATACTTGTTCAAGCAGATTGCTTTTATTATGGCGGGCATAATGGTTATCTATTTTGCTCACCTTGTTAATTATACATTCTATTCAAAAGCAGCGAAGATTGCATTCCTTATTTCATTACCATTATTGTTCTATACATTATTTTTTGGAGTAAAGATGAACGAGGGCAGCCGTTGGATCCGCCTGCCACTCATCAACATGACCATGCAAACATCCGACTTTGCAAGACTGGCTTTATTCATGTACCTCGCAAGATTGATTAGTAAAAAACAGGATGTAATTAAGGAGTTTAAAAAAGGGTATTTACCAATTATAGCTCCGGTGGCCATCACCTGTGCATTAATAGCACCGGCTAATCTTTCTACGGCATTATTACTGGGTGCCAGTTGTTTATTGCTGATGTTTATTGGTCGTGTCAATACCAAACATATTTTGATGACCATTGGTGCTGCATTGATTCCAATCTTATTTCTTGTTTCTGCAGCAGTTATCCGTCATGGCAAAACAAAAAGTGAAGAAGCAGTGGTTACTGCAACGGCAAAATCTTCTTCCACCTTGTTTGCTCGTGTGGATACATGGATTGGCAGGATGGAAAGTTTTATTTATGGTAGTAAAGATGATATTAATAACGATGCTTACCAGGTAAACCAGGCAAAGATTGCTATTGCAAAAGGTGGTGTGTTTGGTGTGGGCCCGGGAAATAGTACAACAAGAGATTATCTGCCACAGGCATATAATGATTTTATCTATGCTATTATTATTGAGGAGTATGGTTTGATGGGCGGAGCATTTATCATGTTTATCTATTTGGTGTTTTTATACCGGTGCATCAGGATTTATAAAAGATGCCCTTTTGCTTTTGGGGCATTTCTCGCATTAGGGTTAAGTTTTACATTGGCAATACAGGCTGTAGCGAATATGGCTGTAACGGTAAATCTTTTTCCTGTAACCGGAGTAACGCTGCCATTGGTAAGCATGGGCGGAACGAGTTTCATCTTTACCTGTTTGGCGATTGGTATAATATTAAGTGTGTCAAGAAATGTAGAGCAAATAGAAGGAAAAAATCAAAGCATTGAAACAGCAGGCGCAGAAGCCTGAATTGGTGTATGAAGGAAGAAAATAACAATAGCGGGGTATCAGATCCCTCCTTCGGAGGGCGGGGAGGCCGGGTGATTATAGCAGGTGGTGGAACTGGCGGACATATTTTCCCGGCAATAGCTATTGCTAATGCCTTGAAAAGAATAGATAGTAGCATAGAGATATTATTTATTGGGGCGAAGGGAAGAATGGAGATGGAGAAAATACCACAGGCAGGATACAAAATTGAAGGATTAGATATAGCAGGATTCAACAGAAGCTCTTTGATAAAAAATATTGGATTGCCTTATAAGTTGCTGAAAAGTTTTTTGAAGGTGCGAACCATCTTTAAAAAATTTAAACCGGATGCAGCGATCGGGGTTGGTGGTTATTCCAGTTTTCCGGTATTGCGGTTTGCACAGGCAAGGGGTATAAAAACTTTTATTCATGAGTCAAATTCCTTTGCAGGCAAATCAAACATGATGCTGGGAAGGAAAGCAACGAAAATTTTTACCGGCACAGATGGAATGGAGAAATTTTTTCCCGCGGAAAAAATAATGATAACAGGAAACCCGGTAAGAAATGCCATTTCAGATGCTGCAGTAACAAGAAGCGAAGGAATTAAATTCTTTTCATTAGATGAAGCAAAGAAAACAATTCTGTTTGTTGGCGGAAGCCTCGGCGCAAAATCTATTAATGAAGCAGTGTATGCCGGGTTGGACAAACTGATCGAAGCAGGCTTGCAGGTTATTTGGCAAACAGGTAAACCCTATGCAGATAAGGCGAAAGAAAGAACGGAAGGCAAAACTGGTGTTTGGGCAAATGATTTTATTGCAAAGATGGAGTATGCTTATGCAGCAGCAGATGTAGTGGTGGCCCGTTCGGGTGCGATGACGGTGGCGGAATTGTGTACGGCTAAAAAACCTGTTTTGTTTGTGCCTTATCCATTTGCAGCAGAAGACCACCAAACAGTAAATGCTATCCAGCTGATAAATAAAAATGCAGCGATGATGGTGAAAGATAATGAGGTGATGCAAAAACTGGTATTTATGGCAACCGAATTATCGTTCGATACGGCGAAGCAGGATGAACTGAAAAAAAATATCGCCCCGTTGGGAATAACAGATGCTGATGAAAGAATAGCAGAAGAAATTTTGAAAGTGATTTAAGATATAATGAACGTACAAGTTGATACTGTCCTTATGAATGCCCCCTTTCGGGGGATTGACAAGATGAATGAAGTGTATTTTATCGGGATTGGAGGAATCGGGATGAGTGCAATCGCCAGGTTCTTTCATTCTGGCGGGGTAAAAGTAAGTGGATACGATAAAACACCAACCGTACTGACGAAAGAACTGGAAGCAAGTGGCATCGCTGTTCATTACGAAGAGAATGTTGAGTTGATTCCGAAAAAAGTTGACCTGGTGGTTTATACACCGGCAGTGCCGGCAGAACATGCAGAATTGGTTTATTACAGGGAGAACGGATATAAAGTGGTAAAGAGAAGTGACGTATTACAGATAATAAGCGAAAGCTCTTTTAATATATGTATCGCAGGCACACATGGCAAAACAACCATTACTACCATGGTGGCGCATTTGCTCCGTGACAGTGGGTTTGGGTGCAATGCTTTTCTCGGAGGCATTGCCGTGAATTACGGAACAAATTTCTGGGGTAGTAAAAAAAATGTATGTGTGATTGAAGCAGACGAGTATGACAGAAGTTTTTTGAAACTAAGTCCGGATGTAGCCATCATTACGGCCATGGATGCTGACCATCTGGATATATATGGTACAGCAGCAGCAATGGAACAGGCTTTTATTGATTTTAGTAAAAGAGTAAAACCGGGTGGAGTGGTGATAGGCAAATTTGGATTAGAGAGAAGTAAGGAACTAAAATCACAAAACTATCTCTCTTACAGTTTGCAAAATGAAAGTGCTGATGTGTATGCCGCAAATATCAGGATGATGAATGGAAGTTATGAGTTTGATGTGGTGATGAATGACAATCTGCTGGAAAATGTGAAACTGAATATGGGAGGAATGCACAATGTAGAAAATGTGGTGGCAGCTATTACAGTGGCAAGTTCTTTGGGAATTGGAAATGATAAAATTAAAGCAGCGGTAGAAAATTTTCGTGGTGTGAAAAGAAGATTCGAGTACATCATCAAAAACGAACGGATAGTGTTTGTTGATGATTATGCTCACCACCCGGAAGAATTAAGGGCTTTAATAAACGGTGCCAAAGCTTTGTTCAAACAAAAAAAATGTACAATAATATTTCAACCACACCTGTACAGCAGAACAAAAGACCTGGCAGATGGATTTGCAGAAGTGCTGGATTTGGCTGACGAAATAATTCTGCTACCGGTTTATCCGGCAAGGGAATTACCAATAGAGGGAGTAAGCAGCGAAATGGTTTTGTTGAAGATGAAAAATGATGATAGAAGTGTAATGTCAAAAGTGGCATTAATGGATTGGATAAAAGAGGAGTATGTGCCAACAGTGAATAAAGAGTTTGGCGAAATATTAATTACAGCAGGAGCCGGTGATATTGATATGCTCATAGAACCTATAAGGAACGAATTAAAAGAAATATAAATAGTGAATGCAAAAACAACCATAAAAAAAGTATTATTTGTCGCCGTGTGGCTATGCATTGGTGCTGGTATGCTCACCCTCCTGCTTGCTGCTATCAGCAAAAAGAACAAAGGGGAATGCAGGGATTACAGCATTACCCTGAAAGGGGCGCAGGATATTTTTTTTATTGATAAAAAAGAAGTGGAGCAGTTGATAATAAAAGCAACAAAAGGAAATATTAAAGGTGAAGCGGTTGCATCTTTCAACCTGCATGAGCTGGAACAGATGCTGGAGCGAAACACCTGGATTGAAGAAGCTGAACTTTACTTTGATAACAGGGATGTACTGCATATAACAGTAACAGAAAAAGAACCGGTGGCAAGATTGTTTACAACAACCGGTAATTCTTTTTATATAGACAGCCTTGGCAGAAAAATGCCTTTGTCTGATAAGCTTAGTGCAAGAGTGCCAGTATTCACTGGTTTTCCGGAACGGAAAAAATTAACGGCTGCTGATAGTTTATTGCTTAATGATGTAAGAATGACAGCCAATTATATTATTAATCACCCTTTCTGGATGTCGCAGGTAGCACAGGTTGACATTACTCCCGACAACACATTTGAAATGCTTCCTGTAGTAGGCAATCATTTGGTGAAACTGGGCAACGGAGAAGATATTGCTAAAAAATTTCATCGCCTGATGATATTTTATAAGCAGGTATTAAGCAAAACCGGGTTTGATAAATATAAAGTGATTGATGTACAGTATAAAGGCCAGGTAGTGGCATCAAGATATACGGACAATACAAAGATTGATTCAATGCAATTAAGAAAGAATGTAGAGAAGTTGTTGCGACAGTCTATCGAAGCAGAAAATGATACAGTAGTGAGAGTCGTATTGCCCAGCATGAAACTGGAAGCCGACTCAGCTGTTTTGGCTGATCCTTCATTACAGGATAATAAGGTTATTAACCCTGAGAAAAATAGTAATCCCAACCCCCGCCTGAACGTATCGTCGCCGTCCATCTCTTCCGGGGATGGCGGCGGGCAGGCTTTGAAACCTGTTTCCCCGATAAAAAATCCGGTAAAACCAAATTCCAAACCAGCAGTAAGCAATCAGAAAATTACTAAGCCGGTTGTAAAAGAAAATATACCTAAACCGGAAGTGAAAAAGAAAGAACCAAAGGCAGTGATGCCCAAAAAGGCAGTGGGTGATGAAAATGGCGGATATAATTAATATTTCGACAAGCTCAATATGACAAACGATTTCGATAAAACAACAACAACTAAAAACAACAATCATGAACAACGAACAACCCATTATTGTCGGTTTGGACATTGGAACAACCAAGATCGCAGTTATTGCCGGGCGCAAAAATGAGTTTGGCAAACTGGAGATACTTGGATTCGGAAAGTCTAACTCCAACGGTGTGAAGCACGGACA
>JAYVKT010000593.1:0-6975 GCA_043768195.1 Chitinophagaceae bacterium
GTTTTACCTGGCTGAAGAAGATAAGTGGATAACACTTAAACTAACAACAGGTGCTATTCGCACCATTAACAAAAATGGTCTTTTGGCTGTAGTGAAAGAACTGAGAGCTAACGGAGAAAAAATCTAACCCTTCATGCCGTCTCAAATGGGATCAGGGCAGGCCGGATGGAATAATAAGAAATAAGCATTTAAACGTTTAAATAAAATGGCAAAAAAAGGTAGTCGTGTACAAGTGATACTGGAATGCACCGAGCACAAAACAAGTGGTAAGCCGGGCACCAGCCGTTACATCACGGTAAAAAACAAAAAAAACAATCCCGAAAGATTGGAATTGAAAAAGTTCAACCCTATTCTTAAAAAAGTAACTGTTCATAAAGAAATCAAGTAATCATGGCAAAAGCAGCAAAAACGGCGATCAAAACAAAAGATGCGAGAGCAGCCGCCGAAGCAAAGAATTATACCAAAGTAATTAAGGCTGTACGCAGCCCTAAGACAGGAGCTTATACCTTTAAGGAGCAAATTCTCCATAAGGATAAAATCAAAGATTTTTTAGCTCAGAAATAATTTGGAGTTAGTAAGAGTATTCAAAAGCTATTCGTGACAAGACGGATGGCTTTTGTTGTTTAATGCCCCCATCCCCTGAAGGGGGGTATTCATTTTTCATAATAGACTTTGTTCAGGGCAGAGTCGTATAAATTCCCCTTTAGGGGATAGGGGTATGGGATTCTTTAATAAACTATTCGGCAAAAAAGAAAAGGAAAGCCTTGATGAGGGTTTGAAAAAAACAAAGGAGGGCTTCTTTGCTAAAATAACCAAAGCCATTGCCGGAAAAAGCACAGTAGATGAAGAAGTGCTGGACAATCTGGAAGAAGCATTGGTTAGTGCTGATGTCGGCATTGAAACCACGGTAAAAATAATTGACCGGATAGAAAAAAGGGTGGCCAAAGACAAATACCTGAATGCAGATGAGCTCAATACAATGCTGCAACAGGAAATTGAAGCTTTGTTGATAGATGCGCCTGAATCAAATACTTATGACTTTAATTCTGAGCTGCCAACTAAGCCATATATCATTTTAGTAGTAGGTGTGAACGGGGTTGGAAAAACGACGACGATAGGAAAACTGGCTTATAATTTTAAGAAGGCAGGAAAGGATGTGTTGCTTGGCGCTGCCGACACTTTCCGTGCAGCGGCTGTTGATCAGTTAACTATCTGGAGTGAAAGGGTGGGTGTTCCGATTGTTAAACAGGACATGGGCAGCGACCCGGCAGCTGTTGCTTTCGATACGGTGCAAAGTGCAATGGCAAGACAAAGCGATGTGGTACTGATAGATACCGCAGGCCGTTTGCATAACAAAGCACATTTAATGGATGAGTTAGGTAAGATTAAAAGAGTAATTCAAAAAACAATACCCAATGCGCCGCATGAAGTATTGCTGGTGCTGGATGGAAGTACCGGGCAAAATGCATTAGAACAGGCAAAACACTTTACGGCCACAACAGAAGTAACAGCATTAGCCATTACAAAATTAGACGGTACCGCCAAAGGTGGTGTAGTGCTGGCAATAGCAGACCAATTTAAAATACCGGTTAAGTTTATTGGTGTTGGGGAAAAAATGGAAGACCTGCTTGTGTTCGATAAGCATGAATTTGTAGATAGTTTATTTAATTTAGAAAAATAACAGAACGCAGATTATTAAGATTTTGATGATTGACGCAGACATATTAAATCTTAATAATCATAAAAATCAGCGTTCTATTAAATATGAAGACAAAGACACTAAAAAGAGATAAAGTCAACATCATCACCCTCGGGTGCAGCAAAAACATGGTGGATAGTGAAGTGCTGAGCGGCCAGTTGCTGGCCAATGAAATTGATGTGGTGCATGAAAATAAGAAATCCGACCACAATATTGTGGTGGTAAATACCTGCGGCTTTATTGAAAAAGCAAAAGAAGAAAGTATTAATACTATTCTTAATCAGGTAGAGCTGAAAAGAAGGGGCAAGATTGATAAAGTATATGTGACAGGTTGCCTGAGTGAACGATATAAAAATAACCTGGAAGCTGAAATACCAGAAGTAGATGCCTACTTCGGCACAATGGAACTGCCATTGATACTAAAACAGTTTGAAGCGGATTATAAAGTAGAACTGATTGGAGAAAGGCTACTCGCCACACCACAGCATTATGCGTACCTCAAAATTTCTGAAGGCTGCAATCGTACCTGCTCCTTCTGTGCCATTCCGCTGATGCGGGGCCAGCATGTAAGCAGAACGATTGAAGACTTGGTGAAAGAAACGGAAAGCTTAGTAAAAAAAGGAGTGAAAGAAGTAATGCTGATTGCACAAGAGCTTACTTATTACGGTCTTGATATTTATAAAAAAAGAATGTTGCCCGATTTGATGAATCGCCTGGCTGATGTAAAAGGGTTGGAATGGATACGATTACATTATGCTTATCCTTCAAAGTTTCCATTGGAGATATTAGATGTAATGCGGGAAAGAGAAAACATTTGTAACTATCTTGATATGCCATTGCAACATGCGGCCAATAATATGCTGAAAGCAATGAAGAGGCAGATTACAAGAGAGGAGATGGAAGAACTGATCATTTCGGTAAGAGAAAAAGTTCCGGGTATTTGTTTACGTACTACACTAATTGCAGGCTTCCCGGGAGAAACAGAAGATGATGTGGAGGAACTGAAAGGGTTTTTACAAAGACAACGGTTCGATAGGGTGGGCATCTTCACCTACTCACATGAAGAAGGAACTTCTGCGCATGATTTAGTGGATGATGTGCCAGCCGATGAAAAAGAAAGAAGAGCACAGGAAATAATGGAAGTGCAGCAGGAAATTTCTTTTGAACTGAATCAGGAAAAAATAGGGAAAACGTTTAAAACACTCATTGACAAAAAAGAAGCCGGCCGTTACTTAGGCCGTACAGAATTTGATTCGGTGGAAGTGGATAACGAAGTAGTAATTAAATCTACAAAAAAGCTACCCATTGGTGAGTTTGTGAATGTAAAAATCACCAAAGCCTACGATTATGATCTGGAAGGCGAAGTAGTAAACTAGATGTTACAGTATTGTTTTCTCGATATTTCTATCAGGGATTAACCACATAACGGCTACCAGAATGATAAATAAACCAGAAACGGCCGGATGAATAAAGGCAGCTGCTACAGCTAACAGGTAGAGAAAATTTGAGATGATCCCTTTCCTTGATTGTTTCTGTAGCACATCCTGCAAAGCAGCATTTCCCGGATTACATTTTTTAATAGTCATCAGCAAAATATAATACGCAACGCCGCATATGTTGGCAAGCAAGGCATAAACAATCATAGTATTTCTTGCAAAATTATTTTCTCCCATCCATGCGGTGGCGAATGGGATAAGCGATAACCAGAAAAGTAAATGAAGATTGGCCCATAAGATACCACCCCGTACTTCTTTTATAGTATGTATCAAATGATGATGGTTTCCCCAATAAATACCTAACGAAACAAAACTGGCTACATAGCTCACAAATACAGGCCACAGTTTTTCCAAATCACCCCAAGATGTACCATGCGGCACTTTTAATTCCAGCACCATAATGGTGATGATAATGGCGATTACACCATCGCTAAAAGCTTCCAGCCTCGATTTTGTCATACAACAATATTAAAATTAAATTTAGCCAAATAAGGAAATAAATTTTCCTGTTTCCCCGGTATTTGTCTCCCGTCAAAAAACCATTATCTTCATTCGAATAAACCTTTCTATGGCAGACGATAATAAGTATCTTTTCCTGAACCGGGATCTTAGCTGGCTTAGCTTTAACCACCGGGTATTAATGGAAGCAGCAGACAAGACGGTACCGCTGTATAGCCGTATTTCTTTTTTATCCATTTTCTCTTCTAATCTTGATGAATTTTTCCGGGTGCGAATGCCTTCTATTTTTGCCTTCACCAGTATTGAGGCAAAGAAGACTTCTATACGGGAAGAGTATCCAAAAGACCTGGTGCAGTTGGTACAGACAGAAGTACACCGGCAACTGGAGGAGTTTGGTGGTATATTGAAAAAACAAATATTGCCAGGGCTTGCAGAAAACCATATCTGGTTATATTACGACGATCCAATCCGTGCAGAGCACAAAGAAACGGTAAGGGAATTTTTCTTGTCAAAAGTTCTTTCTTTTCTTCAACCTGTTATTCTCCGGAAGGAAAATCAGGCCACTGTTTTTTTAGATAACAATGCCCTTTATTTTATTGTGGATATGGAAGCCCCTGACCAGCCGGGTTTACATACCTATGCAGTCCTTAATATTCCGTCAACTAATCTTCCCCGTTTTTCTGAATTACCAATGCTTGGCGATGACAGCTATATTCTTTTTCTGGATGATGTAATACGGGAGAATTTACAGGAAGTATTCCCGGCGTTTATCATTCACGGGGCATGGAGTGTAAAACTAACCCGTGATGCTGAAATGAGTATTGAAGACGAATTCATCGGTGATATTGCGGAAAAAATTGAGAAACAATTAGAGAAAAGAGAAGTAGGCCATGCCACCCGTTTGCTATATGATGGTACAATGCCTGCACCTGTAAAAGATTTTGTACAAAAATATCTCTTGCTCCGTGATGAAGAAATGGCAGAAGGCGGACGATATCACAACCTGAAAGATTTGGGTAGCCTTCCCAATCCACAGAAAGGGAAACTTACAAACAGCAACTGGCCATCGGTAACGCATCCGGGATTTGATAATCATCGGTCTATTTTTCAAAGTATTACAGAGCAGGAAAAGTTATTGCACCTGCCTTATCATTCTTATAATTATATTCTGCGATTTTTTAATGAAGCCGCAATTGATCCTGCCGTTAAAGAAATATATGTTACACTTTACCGGGTGGCCGCAGATTCTCATATTGTAAATGCACTGATAAGTGCTGCAAAAAATGGAAAGAAAGTTACAGTATTCGTAGAGTTGAAGGCAAGGTTTGACGAAGCTAATAACCTGAAGTGGAGCAAGAAGATGAAAGCAGCGGGTATAAAAATTATCAATAGCATACCAGGATTAAAAGTGCATGCTAAAGTTGCATTAGTAAAGCGGCTTGAAAATTTGCCTGATCAGCAGGCGGGTAAAGAATGGAAAAATTATTCCTTTATGGCCACCGGCAACTTTAATGAAGCCACCGGACGTTTTTATACTGATCATGTATTTTTTACTTCTAATAAAGAGTTCGGTGTCGAACTGGAATGGCTTTTTGATTATCTGCAAAGCCGTAAACAACCAGCCGACTATATGAAGATCCCTTTTCAGCACTTGCTGGTATCACAGTTTAATATTATCAAGCGGTTTGAAAAACTGATCGACAGGGAAATAAAAAATGCTAAGAAAGGCCGTCCGGCAGGAATTATTATTAAACTAAACAACCTGCAGGAAAGGGCTATGATTGAAAAACTTTACGAAGCCAGCAGGGCAGGGGTAAAGGTGCAGCTACTTGTACGCAGCATTTGCAGCCTGGCACCCGGAGTAGCGGGACAGAGTGAGAATATAACCGTACACCGCATTGTGGATCGCTACCTCGAGCATGCAAGGGTTTTTGTATTTCACAATAACGGCGAGCCGCAGTATTATATGGGTAGTGCCGATTGGATGAACCGCAACCTGCATAGCCGGATAGAAGTAATATTTCCGATATACGATCCAAAATTTGGAGAAGAGATTAATCATATACTGCAATTACAACTGAATGATAATTGCAAGGCAGTATATGTAAATACTGCATTGGATAACCAGCGTTGCAGTAACGATAAGGCTCCGCTGGCGGCACAACAGGCTATTTATGAATATGTAAAAGGTATGAGCAGTTAGCAGCGTTTATAATCAGGTTTTTTTCCCGGATTAATAATTCGTCACAACGATTTCATTAATATTTCCCCGTTTTGATGCGTTCGAGTTAATCATTCGCTTTGCGGGGATCCGGGTAAGTTTATATCCTTTGTACAGGTCATCAAAAAAATTGTCTTTTGGATTGGTATTTCTGGGGTCTGAGTTGCTGAGCATAGTGTAAAGCCCCTTATCATGGATATACTCAAATAAATCTTTCAATTCAATTTGCTCTTTGTCAGCAAAGCTATTTTTACTGTAAGCGGTAAAGCTTGCCGTTTTGCTAATCGGCCTGTAGGGTGGATCAAAATAGACAAAAGAGTTTTTCTTTAGATCTTTTTTTATTTGCCTGAAGTCGGCTTTACGAATGGTAGCCATACTTAACACATTAGCAACAGCCGCTAAATTATCTTCATCACAAATTGTGGGGTTTTTATAATCACCGGCAGGTGTGTTAAACTCACCTTTCGAATTTACCCGGAACAATCCATTGAAGCAGGTTTTGTTCAGGAAAATAAGCTGTGCGGCTCTTTGTATCCATGCTTCCGAATATTTGTTGTAGTCAACACTAAACCGTTGAAGATTGTAGTTTGTCCGTAGTGTATAAAAAAAAGCCTCTCTTTTTTTCTTATCCAGTTTTAAATAGGTCTGTTGATATTGGTAAAGACAGTCTGTAAGTTTGGAAACATCTTGCTGCACCACTTTGTAGGTAAGGATGAGTTCATCATTTATGTCGTATAAATACGCCAATTTTATTTCAAAATTTTGTACAACATCGAAAAAAACTGCACCGCTCCCTAAAAAAGGTTCATAGTAGTTTTTTATTTTTTTTTCCTTTAGTTGCTGCGGGTATAGTTCTTGAAATTTTTGTAATAATTGTCCCTTGCCACCCGCCCATTTCAGAAACGGTTTTGCTGCATTACTATTTGGCGGGGAATGTTTTTGTATCATAAACGATCAAATGTAACAAACTTTTTGAGTGATAAAACTTTAGAATTAGTGAAAGGTGTATTTAAAATTGTCGCAGTATCTCAGGGAATCAATTTGAACCACATAGGACAGAGTTAC
Organism: Chitinophagaceae bacterium; assembly: GCA_043768195.1. Lineage (GTDB taxonomy): Bacteria > Bacteroidota > Bacteroidia > Chitinophagales > Chitinophagaceae > JJ008. The sequence continues at coordinate 6,941 of JAYVKT010000593.1, forward strand.
ACATAGAAAAACACATAGTTGTGTAAAATCTATGT
>JAYVKT010000594.1:0-2497 GCA_043768195.1 Chitinophagaceae bacterium
TTTTCCCAGGTATTTTTTGCAAATTCTTCCAGTGAAGGATCTCTTGCTCCCATTAACAGCAAAACGCAATTGCTTGTCAAATGAGGCCTCACTGTTTCCAGAAATTCATTTCTATCCTCCACAAAAAATGCATTGCCGCCTTTTTGTTTTATGTCATTAATCAGTTCGGCAGATGAAATATTTTTTTCTGCGGTACCGCCGGCATAAAATATTTCACTCATCCATATTTCATCTTCAGGCCGCAATGCTTTTGCAATTTCTTTTACAAAGTCTTCCCGTAAAAACTTTGTAGGTTTATATCCATGCGGCTGAAACCAGGCAATAACTTTTGGCGCAACCGGCTGACAAGCTTCAATAGCAGCGGCACATTTCACAGGATTATGTGCATAATCATCAATAAGCCATACGCCATTCTTTTTGCCATATACCTGGTGTCGGCGATAGATGCCCTCATAACTCTTTAAGGCTTCAGCACAGATTTCAAGACCTACCCCAATTCCATTGGCAATAGTAACAGCGGCCAGTGCATTTTCCATATTATGCTTTCCAACCACATTTAGTTGAAAAGGAATCTCCTGTATTTTAAAATTGATAGTTAATCCATTTTGGTAAAAATCAGTAGCAATGTAACCGGCATAAATACCCGGGTCGGTTGAAAAATCCTGTTGTACCTCCTGTGAAAGTTGACGAGCCAGCGGATGCGATTGATTAGTGACAAAATTTTTACTGTTGCTTTTAAAAATACCAAACACCTGCATTAACTCTTCTATTTCCTGATGGTCTTTATCTATATTCAGCAGCAATCCAATTTCCGGTTTATACTGAACAATGGAACCGTCACTTTCATCTGCTTCGATTACTAACCACTCCCCTGCTCCCACTTTTGCATTACCGATTTTGCCTTGCTTAATAATACTTATCAATCCTGCACCGCTGATAATACTTGGCTGAAGGCCGGCATGTTCTAAAATATCAAACAGCATAGCACTGGTGGTACTTTTGCCGCTGGTGCCACCCACAGCAATTGTTTTTTTGCTGGATGCAATCAACGACAGTAATTCTGACCGTTTCATTATCGGGATATTCAACTGTTTTGCTTTCTGTACTTCCGCTACGGTATCTTCTATGGCAGTTGATACTACTATGAGGTCGGTTAATTCAGTAATGCCTTCCCCATTCTGCAAAAAGCATTGAATACCTTCGGCCTCTAACTTTTCCTTTGTTTCATTGTACACACCCGGTGCAAAAAATCGGTCGCTACCAGAAACATTTTTGCCGATGCCTTTCAGGTATTGAGCAATGGCACTCATACCCACCCCGGCCACACCGATAAAAAAGGGGTTCCGGAAATCTTTTATGGAGGAAATCATGTTGCAAATAAAAGAAATAATTGGACAGAAGGGTTTTTAGTTCAGCAGGCGTCAAAGTCAAAGTCATATTCATTTTACCCTCATTATGAATAAGAAAAAAATCGTAGTATCTTAAACTTTTAATTTATCGTTCAGTCAGAACCCCGAACCACCAAAAACCCGACTATGTTTGCCAACAAGCCAAAAATGTTCATCATTGTAGGATTCTTTTTACTGTTGCTGTTTATAGCCTGTAGTAAAAAATCTGATGATGCTACTCCAGCACCTGTTGACCCGGTAGCCGCTGTGCTGAATTTACCCGCCACCCCGTTTAATTATGCTAACATAACTCAGCCTGCTTACCTGAATGCGCCACCCATACAGGCACAGGTAAATACACCGGCAGGCAATGCAATAACTGATAACGGAGCCACCCTTGGCAGGGTATTATTTTATGATAAAAATCTTTCTATTAACAACACCATTGCCTGTGCCTCTTGCCACAAGCAGGCCAATGGTTTTTCTGACCCTGTTGCAAAAAGTCTGGGTTTTAATGGTGGGCTTACAGGAAGAAATTCAATGTCATTAATCGATGCAAAATATTATCCCAATGGTCGTTTTTTCTGGGATCAGCGAGCCGCCACCTTAGAAGATCAGACATTGCAACCCATACAGGATTTAGTGGAAATGGGAATGACATTGTCCCAATTAGAAACCAAGCTAAGAACACTGGCCTACTACCCTTCTCTTTTTACCAAAGCGTTTGGCGATGCTACTATTAACAGCACCAGAATTTCGTTAGCTCTCTCACAGTATGTTCGATCTATAATCTCATTTCAATCAAAATATGATGAAGGCAGGTTAACCTTTCCTACAGCACCAGCGCCGCCGCCTAATGCATTGTTTCCAAATTTTACAGCACAGGAAAACAGGGGTAAAGAAATTTTTCTCTCTCCGCAAAATGCCTGTGCTGCCTGCCATGGCTCAGAAACTTTTACTGCGCCACAGGAAAAAAATAATGGGCTTGATATGGTAACAACAGACAGGGGCTTTGGTGCAGTTGTCAGTAATGTAAATCTTGATGCTACTTTTAAAGTAACCACATTGCGGAATGTGGAGTTAACAGCGCCTTATATGCACGACGGACG
>JAYVKT010000595.1:0-2952 GCA_043768195.1 Chitinophagaceae bacterium
AAAAATCTTTGCAGATAATAGTTATATAACTATTGACTATAATATTGCAAGCATTAGATTAACAGGCAATGATGCTGCTGTAATTTCCTTTTATCAGACTTACCAATCAGAGAAGTTTAATGATAAAGGCTACAAGTATCTTTACCTTAGGAGAGACTCGGGTAGTTGGAAAATTTTCAAAGAAGCTTTTTTTTAATCCGGCATCAGATATTTTTTAAAAGAGTATATCGGCTCTTTATTAAATTTCCAGCTTTGCAATTTTCTTCTATTACTTACAGCAATCTCACTTCAACACCCCCAACTCCTTCCCCACTTTCGTAAACCCTGCAATAGCTTTGTCCAAATGCGCCTGTTCATGTGCGGCACTCAATTGCACCCTTATCCGTGCCTGGCCTTTTGCCACCACCGGAAAGAAGAAACCGATCACATAAATGCCCTCATCTAATAATTTGGCTGCAAAGTTTTGTGCCAGCACTGCATCATACAGCATAATAGGAACGATGGGGTGGTCGCCGGGTTTGATGTCGAAACCGGCTTCGGTCATTTTTGTGCGGAAATATTTTGTATTGTATTCTAATTTATCCCGCAGCTCCGTTGTGGAAGTCAGCATATCCAACACCGCAATAGATGCACCAACTATAGATGGAGCTAAAGTATTGCTGAATAAATATGGTCTTGATTTTTGCCGGAGCATTTCTATTATTTCTTTTCTGCCGGAAGTAAACCCACCCGATGCCCCGCCTAATGCTTTGCCGAGTGTGCCGGTGATAATATCAATCCGTCCCATCACACCCCGGTATTCATGGGTGCCCCGTCCTGTTTTTCCCAGAAAGCCAGAAGAGTGACATTCATCTATCATCACTATCGCATCATATTTGTCGGCGAGATCGCAGATTTTATCTAATTGTGCTATCGTTCCATCCATACTAAAAGAACCGTCGGTAACAATAATGCGGCTGCGGAGATTGGAAGACTCTTTCAACTTTACTTCCAAATCTTCCATATTATTATGCTCATACCTGTACCGTTGTGCCTTGCATAAACGAACACCGTCAATAATGCTGGCATGGTTTAATGCATCAGAGATGATGGCATCTTGTTCATTAAACAATGGTTCAAACACTCCGCCATTAGCATCAAAAGCGGCGGCATATAAAATGGTGTCTTCCGTGCCAAGAAAAGAGGATATTTTTTCTTCCAGTTCTTTATGAATATCCTGTGTGCCGCAGATAAAACGGACACTGCTCATTCCATAGCCATGTTCGTCAATGGCTTTATGCGCCGCTTCTATTACTTTGGGGTGAGAGGAAAGACCAAGATAATTATTGGCACAAAAGTTTAATACGGTTTTGCCGCCCACTGTTATTTCAGCTCCCTGCGGACTGGTAATAACTCTTTCTTTTTTAAAAAGACCGGCCGTTTTTATTTCTTCTACTTCGGTGGCTATTCGCTGTACCAATTTTTCGTTCATATAGCATGGTTTATTGGCAAATATAACCACGGATTTAATGGATTTCGACGGACAAAAAGGATTATTTCGCTATAGAAAAAAAGTAAGACAAGGCGGCGTGTTGAAATCCAATTACTCCAAAAAAATATCCTTCAGAATTGGCCGTTGGTTAACCCAAATCAGCCACCGGATAAATAATAAGAAAACTGTAACATTTTGCTTTCTACTTTCGTCTCATCCCAAAACCACTACCATGCAAAAGAAATACTGGATTAGCCTTTGCCTAATCACCGTTGGGTTGATAGCCAGCCTGTTGCTTTCAAATACTGCTGCCCCTCAAAAGGAAAAACCTACCTGTTGCAAAAAGGCCGAAAAGGAATGCCCAGATAATACTAAACCAGATGCCCCTGCCGAAACCAGTTTGGAGCCCTTTTCCCATCAATTTATTTCGTTTCCAGTTTTTTTTAACTGATTACCAGGCCGTAGCCAAAGGAAAAATATTTTTTTCCCTGTAACTTTTTACTGCTCTTCCCCGTTTCACTTTCCAAAGCAGGCCTATTAATTTATCTTTATACTGCTATTCCCGGCTGTTTATGACTGAAAAAGAGTACAACGAATGTGTGACTACGTATGCAGATAATGTGTACCGCTTTATCCTGAAAAACCTTCGCCATGAAGAAGATGCCCGGGATGTGGTGCAGACGGCGTTTGAAAAAATGTGGCGCAACCGGGAAAATGTGGATGCACAAAAAAGCAAATCGTATCTTTTTACCGTAGCCTATCACCAAATGATTGACCATATACGAAAAGTGAAAAGGATACAACTGAGAGAAGAGTTTAACGATGAAGTAAGGGTGCAAAACCAGCCAATCAATAATTTAAAGAAAGTGCTGGAAGAAGCACTGGGCAGGTTGGGTGAAACACAGCGTTCCTTAGTATTGCTGAAAGATTATGAAGGATACAGCTATGAAGAAATAGGGCAGATAATGAACCTGAACCCAAGCCAGGTGAAAGTGTACCTGCACAGGGCAAGGGTGCAATTGAAAGAATATTTAGTAAAAATGGAAAATGTAATTTAGTTCATAGATAATAGTTCATAGCCCGTTAGCGACTATGACTATGACTTTTACCATGAACCATCAACAATGAACAATGAGCATAATAACCCGCCATAATTACGAAGAGTATTTTATCCTGTACATGGATAATGAACTAAGCAGCGATGAACGCCGTATGGTAGAGGTATTCGTTCAGCAACACCCCGACCTGAAAGAAGAGCTGGATATATTACTTCAATATAAATTAACTCCTGATGCCTCTATTATCTACAGGGGTAAGGAAGATTTAATGAAAGTAAACGGTGACAGCCCCGTTACCCTTACCAACTACGAAGAGTGGCTGGTGCTTTATCTTGACAATGAATTAACGACCGGCCAAAAAATAACTGTTGATAAATTTCTTGCTGCCAATCCTGTTGCTCAGGAAGAATTTACCTTGCTACA
>JAYVKT010000596.1:0-2694 GCA_043768195.1 Chitinophagaceae bacterium
GTTTCCCGTTTAATGCAATCTTCCGGATTGTCGTTGTCCAATAAGCCGGCACAGGCTTCAATTAATAAACCCGAACTATTACCGTTTACAAATGTGGGCATACGGAATTGTCGGGTCAATACCACCGTTTTATGCGTTGTGTTATACAATAAAATGACAGCAGCATTTCCCCTGTCGTAGGCTTCCCGGCTTAGCGTTTCCCAGGTACCATTGTTCTTTAAGTATTCATAAGTTATCTTTCTAAGAACGTACCAGTTATCAGAAAGTATTTCGGTACTTATAATTTTTACTCTCTCCGTCATCAGGATGTTTTTATTTTTTATTACTAAAGGTATGAAGTTTTGTGTAGCGGTATTTGTTGCTTAAACCACTTCGTAAAACAATAAATAAAACTTATTTTTAAACACCCATTCAAACCTTAAACACTCAATTATGAAAATTCGTAAGGTAATTGTACGGTCTGTTTTAAGCCTGCTTGCTGTGCTGCTTATTGGCGGTATATGGTATGCCTGGAGGGCTTTCCCCATTATCAGCGGCTATGGATCTAAAAATATGTGCTCGGCTGTTTTTTTACAGCACCGCAGCCCGAAAGATGTACTTCGGGAAGACCTGGGTACTTTCCCTTTATCATTAGGCAGTTTTACCGTTAATGAAAAAGATTCTTCTGTTACAGGATCGGTATTTGGATTTGCCAAACGAAAAACCATTTACCGCAAAGGCATTGGCTGTACCATAGTTAATGATTTTACCGAAGCTGAAATAAAAGCACAACGCTTTACTATTCCTGCTGCGCCATCAATTAATGCAGACACTATTGCATGGCCTTACGGTAACAAAATAAATGATACCATTGCTGTTAATATTAATAAAGAGCAATTAGATAAAACAGTGGACTATGTGATGAATGAAAAAACAAAAGATGGTAAACCCACTTACACCAGTGCTGTATTAGTATTGTATGATGGTAAAATTGTGGCAGAAAAATATGCCCGTGGTTTTAATGTGAATACAGTGATGCTGGGCTGGTCGATGTCGAAAAGTTTAACGGCGGCAATGGCTGGGGTTTTGGTTAAGCAGGGGAAATTAAATGTAGATGCACCGGCGCCAATACCCGAATGGAACAATACAAAAAAGCAATCCATCACCCTTAAGCAGGTATTGCAGCAAACCACCGGGCTTGATTTTACCGAAGATTATAACAGCTACAGCGAAGTAACCAATATGCTTTTTAATAAAGGAGATATGGCTGCTTACACCGCAGGCCTGCCTTTAAAATATGAGCCCGGTACGGTATTCAATTATTCAAGTGGCAACAGCAATATACTCAGCCGCATTATCCGCAAAACAGTAGGAGAGGAAGCCTATTCCGGATTTCCTTACCAATCCTTGTTTCATAAAATAAATGCCTACAGTTTTTTGCTGGAACCTGATGCTTCAGGTACCTATATTGGCTCGTCGTACAGTTATGCAACAGCAAGAGATTTTGCCCGCTTTGGTTTGTTATACTACAATAATGGTAAATGGAATGGCGAACAGATATTACCCGATAACTGGGTGGCACAAAGTATTACACCGGCAGCTGCTGATAAAAGAAAACATTATGGTTACCAGTTTTGGATAAACGGGTTAAATAAAAATGAGCCCGCCACAAAATGGTATCCTGATGTGCCTGATGATATGTTTTTTTGTGATGGTTATGGCGGCCAGGGTATTTACATCATACCATCTAAAAAATTAGTGGTGGTTAGATTAGGGTTACAGGTAATTGACGAAAACAAATTTTTAAAAGAAGTGATTGCTGCTACGAGTAAGTAGTTGGAAGTAAAAGAGAGCACCCTAAAATGGATGCTCTCTTTTTTGCACTTACTTAAAAATATTTTTTTGAAAAATTATTTCCAAAACCCGTCTTCAGCAGTTTGGTCTTCTGAAAATAACCAAACCTGAACAATTTTTCCATCTGCAACTTCATACAAATCGTTACCATTCATATCAACTGTTTTATTACCACTTTTAGCACTAAAACGAACAGGACAAGAAACTAAGTTTCCATTCACCATCATTGCTCCTGCTGGTTTAATAGCTAATGAACCTTGTGTTGCTCCCATCATGTCGCCAAGCATTTTGCCAATAGCTTCAAGTCCTGTTTTTGTTCCAGAAAACTTATTGTTTCCGGGTTGGTGCCATTTTGCATCAGGACTGAAATACGAAAATGCTGTAGGAATGTCTCCTTTTGAAAGGGCTATTGAGTAAGCCTCTACTACTTCTTTTGCTGTCATTTTATTTACTTTATTTATTTGAATTAAAACATTGAATTATTGTTGGCTCTCTGTTCAGGCATCTGCATCATAGCATCCCAGTGTTCAGCTAATTTATCATTTTCAATACGATAAATATCTATAAACCTCCATTCTTTACCTGCCATTTCATATCGGGAATGAAGGAAAACAATATCACCTTCTGCCACAATGTGTTTGAATTCGACTTTTTGTTTGGGCACTCCTTGTGATATTAACATTTGTACAAATCCCTTTACACCATCTTGACCATCGGGAGCTGTAGGATTATGCTGTAAAAAATCTTTACTTAAAAATTCATCTACACCAGTTGCATCTAAATCACCAAAAATTCTTTGGTATGCAGTAGTAACTAATTGCTTGTTTTTTTCTAATTGTGTCATAAGTTGTTTTTTAATTA
>JAYVKT010000597.1:0-2264 GCA_043768195.1 Chitinophagaceae bacterium
AGAATTAAAACTGAGCTTTGTAAGGACTTACGCTTACACTAAACCGGACAGCTTTTACATGCGGGTGAACCAAATAAAAACTAGTAGCCCTCTCTGCAAATCGGCGGGTGGGCTCGGTATTGGCTCCACCAAACAGGAGGTAGTTAATGCTTTTGATAATTACAAGATTTATATTGTCCCGGAATATATCATGGTCAATGATACAACCTGGGGCCGAAGCAAGACCCTGTATTCAATCAGTGTAAGGGAAGACAGGGAAGGCCCGCAGATCGTCTTCTATTTAAATCGAAAAGACAATAAAGTCTATTTGATCGAGGTGGGTACTTTTTACGACGATTCTGAATAACAACAACTTAATATCTTCATTATAACCTAAACCAACATGTTTTATGAAAAGTATTCTCACCGTATTTATCGCCACTCTGATCATTGCGGGCTGCAGCCAGAGCGATAAGAAAAAAAACTCACAAGCAGATAACAAACCAGGCGATGCGAAATACCTGCTCTCTAAAGAAGGTATCGGCGACTTGAAAATAGGTATGCTGCAAAAAGACATTGAAAAACTGCTGGGTCAGTCGCTGTCCATGAAGCATCGCAATGACACCGGGGAGGTTTGGATGGATACCGCCATTGCCAAATATGGTGATATAGAAGTGGAACTTTATTTTCAGAAAACGTATTCAGAGAAACCGGCTGACGAAATGGAGCTTTTCGCATTGAGCACCGGTAGTCCGCTTTGTAAAACTGCATCCGGTGTGGGTGTGGGTGATGACAGGTCTGCTATTCTTGCTGCCTATGAAGACAACCCCATTAACATGGGCCCGGAAAGTGTAATGGTGAACGATAGCACCTGGACGTTGAGCAAAACAAACTACTATATTAATGTAAGCGATGATACTTGGGATAAGCAGATCATCTTTCAGTTAATCAATAAAAAGGTTGCTACTATTCAGGCCTCATTAGCTATGGGTGAATAGAACAGGTTTATCTGGTCTTGAATTTGGCTATCGCATTTCTTGTAAAATCACTCAGCACCAATCTTCCGCTGATAGCTGCTCTTTCGATTAAGAAAGTATCCCAGTGTTCGGTTCCCTTCCAGAATATTTTTTTCATTTCTGCCATCGCTTCCGGGCTGGAATGCATTAATGTGTCAGACAGTTTTTTTATTGATTCATCCATATCCTCAACAGTCGGGTGCAGTTCTGCAAATAATCCTTTTCGTTTTGCCCAATCCGCATTGCGCCACATACTGGCATCAATGGATAGTTGAGAAAAAGCAGAAGTTCCGATCTTTCTCTCCACTGCCGGACCTACCACAAATGGCCCGATACCTACCGCCAGTTCACTCAACTTTACTTCTGCACCTTCGGTAGCAATTGCATAATCAACTGAGGCTGCTAACCCAACACCGCCACCTACACATTTACCCTGTATCCTGCCGATAATAAATTTGGGGCAACGCCGCATGGCATTAATAACATTTGCAAAGCCACTAAAGAATTTTAATCCTTCTTCTTCATTTTGAATAGCAACCAGTTCATCAAACGATGCTCCGGCACAAAAAGATTTATCGCCTGCGGAACAAAGGATGATAACAATAGTAGCAGGGTCTTCTCCTGCCTGTGTAATAGCTGTTGCCAGTTCGCCCAATATTTTTGCGGGTAATGAATTGCTTTGCGGATGAAAGAATTCAATACTTGTAATACCGTTGTGTGTTTCTCTTTTTACGTATGGCTCCATATAGTTAAAAAAAGTAAAGTTATACAGAAGATGGGATGTAAGCTGAAACTGATTTTATATCCTGTTAACTATTATAAACAATTATTTCCTGTCCCACACTTACCGAACCTTCTCCTTTATGCAACAGGTTCATCCCAAATTTTATTTTATTGTCAACGGTTCTGTATGAAGCTAATGTTTTTAATGGCTCTTTACCGGCAATAGCTGTTTGCTGGTCAATTGTAGTAACTACACATCTGCCGCAGGTTTTTACACCAAAAAAATCAATACCATTAATAGAAAAATGTTTCCAGCTATCTTCAATATGTGGTTCACCTGTAGTAAAAACAATATTCGGACGAAACCGGTTAATAGCTAAAGGTGCTGCTAATTTGCTGTTCAATTCATCCAATGATGACTGGCCAATAATAAGAAATGGATAGCCATCGGAAAAAGAAGTGGTTTCGTTATTTTTTGCATATTGCATATCTACCATTCGCTTTGTAGTATCTGGCATATACACTAACTCACAAGTTGTTTCAAGT
>JAYVKT010000598.1:0-2867 GCA_043768195.1 Chitinophagaceae bacterium
GAAGCAACCACCCGGCGCCATTACTAACCGGCCTTTCCAGATGCCATTTATATCTCCAAAGGAGTCCTTTTGTACCTGTGCCCCGGCCAGGGCAGTGTAAAAAGTACAGGTTAATAAAATAATTTTTCTAAACATTATTCAGGAAAAATAGATGAAAATGCGGAAGTGGCATTAAAATATTACAGAAACGGTAGCTTCTTTGTCACTTTCAGGGATAGGAGCCATCCTAAATAAATTAACCCGGTTTCTGGAATCTAAATCGAACAACTGCATTTTTCTGTTCGGTGGACGTAATCCGTACTTCAAAACGTTGCTCGCCGGCCTCTACAATCATTAAAGAAGTATTTGGGGGGATGCGGCCAAGGTTTTCTGCCACCATGGTAAGTTCATGGTCGGTTTCATCTTCATTTATGGTGAACTTAATAGTAAGTGGCGAGGCAGTAAGCAGCTTAGAAGATAACATTAGTTTATTATCAAGATAAACTGAGATTGTATCTCCATCAATTTCTCCATTATCATATAATCTCACTGTTACATCCGGACTGCTCACCGTCAGCGATTTCATCAGTTCATTGGTGCGGTTTTTAAGTACAGCCGGCTTAGGAACAATTACCGGAGGATTCGTCTTTACTACCGGCGGGGTATTAATTTTAGTTTTTATTGAATCAGTTTTTGGCTTAGTTACTACCGTTGGATTCTTTTTTACTACCGGGTTTGCTTTTACTACTTGTTTTGTAACAACCGGCTTTGTATTAACAATCGGTTTTTTAACAGGTGTTGTTGCCGGTTTGCTTTTTACTGTATCTTTTTTTATTGGGGGTTTATTAAAAATAACGGGAGTAGTTTTTATTTTACCCCGTAAAAATGGTTCAATGTAAAAATCAGATGTACTTACCCTGCGCAGGTAAACTTTTCCGCCACCACAATCTCCCCAGCTAAATGGGTTTTTTTTGCCTTTTACCTCCGGCTTTCCTAAAAATGTACCCTCAAGAAATTCTTCTTTGCCGGATTTTGTATAAAACAAATCATAATTCATAATACAGGCACCGCCTCCTTCCATATTTTTTATTTCAACTGTTTTTATTTCCCGGATTTTGAGATTTTTATTGGTCTTTGTAAAACTTCCCGTCATGGTGGCTTTGCCATAAAACCTTACATCTAAATAGGAATAAGACACCCCGGATGAAAAACTTGCAGAAGAACCGTTTATCTGAAACTCCAGTTTGTATTTTTCTCCAATATCTGTGATAAAATAACCCCTCCAGATACCCGTTATACTTTGTGCTTGTGTGCTAAGTTGGGTGAACGGGATCAGCAGTGAGAAAATGAGTAAATGTTTGTAGAAAGTCCTCAACATAACAGGGTCAAATCTAACGAATAAGTTCATATTGACTGATTGAACTCCGGCAATAGTTTGTTAATTTTGCCACTCTAAATTTAAGAAGGAACTAATTAAGATTATGATCAATATTACACTACCCGACGGTGCTGTCAGGCAATACGAGAAAGGGGTTACTGCATTAGATGTGGCTAAATCAATTTCTGAAGGCTTAGCCAGAAAAGTATTAGCAGCAAATATTAATGGCGAAGTGTGGGATGCCACCCGGCCTGTTAATGAAGATTCTTCCTTAAAATTATTGACCTGGGCCGACGCTGATGGCAAGAACACTTTCTGGCATTCATCTGCCCACCTGATGGCGGAGGCTGTGGAATCAGTTTTTCCCGGAGTTAAATTTTGGGTAGGCCCGGCTTTGGATAATGGATTTTATTATGATATGGATTTGGGCGACAAAAAAATGAACGAGGATGATCTGCTGGCATTGGAAAAAAAGATGAATGAACTGGCTAAAAAAAACAGCGGATACCTGAGAAAAGAAATAGCAAAAGATGAAGCTGTAAAATATTTTACTGACAAAGGCGATGAATACAAATTGGATTTGCTAAGCAATCTTACAGATGGCGAAATAACTTTTTATACCCAGGGAAATTTTACAGACCTCTGCCGTGGTCCTCATATCCCCAACACATCTTTTATTAAAGCTATCAAACTTACCAGCATAGCCGGTGCTTATTGGAAAGGGAATGAGAAAAATAAAATGCTGACAAGGGTATATGGTGTTACTTATCCTTCACAAAAAGAACTGGATGAATATTTACTGATGCTGGAAGAAGCAAAGAAAAGGGATCATAGAAAGCTGGGTAAAGAATTAGGTATCTATACCACCAATGATGATGTTGGTGCGGGACTGATTTTATGGATGCCCAATGGCACAGTGATTATAGAAGAACTGGAGAAATTAGCAAAAGAAACAGAACTGGCTGGGGGATATAAAAGGGTGGTAACACCACACATCGCTAAAGAAAATTTGTATTTAACCAGCGGTCATCTGCCTTATTATGCTGATAGTATGTTTCCGCCTATGGAAATGGATGGAGAAAAATATTACTTACGGGCAATGAACTGCCCCCATCACCATAAAATATTTGATGCAGAGCCTAAGAGTTACAGAGATATGCCATACCGGATTGCGGAGTATGGTACCTGTTACCGCTACGAACAAAGCGGTGAACTGTTTGGCTTAATGAGGGTTCGCTGCCTGCATATGAATGATGCACATATTTATTGTACCAAAGAACAATTTGCGGAGGAGTTCAAAGCGGTGAATGCTATGTATCTTAAATATTTTAAAATATTTGGGGTAGAAAAATATGTGATGCGGTTAAGCCTTCACGACCCCGCAAAACTGGGCGAAAAATATGTGAACGAACCTGAGCTTTGGTTAGAGACAGAAGAACTGGTTAGAAATGTATTGATAGAAACAGGTGTGCCATTTGTAGAAGTAAAAGGAGAAGGTGCTTTTTATGGC